>CALXXK010000020.1 GCA_944392675.1 uncultured Clostridia bacterium | reverse complement strand
TATGTATTTATGGATAAAAAAATAAAGGAGATATATTATTCAATGGAAAAAAGAGATTTGTATGATAAAAATAAAAATTTGGCTTTCTATTGATGAAATTAAAAAATTAATGCAAAAAGGAAAATTCTTCGCAAGTCATTATGATGATTTTGAAATATTATTAGATTGGCTAGAAAATAACTAAATTAACAGCTATTTGTGGTGTTTCATATTAGATAAATGGAGGAATTTATATGATTGGTAACCCTGTTGATTATGATAAAAAATTTAGAGATAATTTTCCGATATTTCCTGCTAAACTTGATTTTGAATTAAGAAGATATTTAAAATTAATACAAGGTAAAAAAGTTTTAGATTTAGGAATTGGGCAAGGCAGAAATTCTATTCCTTTAGCTGATTTAGGTTTTAATGTTACTGGAGTTGACTATTCTATTAAATGTTTGGATATTTGTAGAAATAATTGTCCTAAATTAAATTTAATTAGAAGTGATGTTAGAACTTTTGAAATTGAAAAAGATAAATATGACTTAATACTTTCTTCTTATGTTCTGCATTTTCTACACAAAGATGATAGCTATAAAATTATGCAATCTATGAAAGAAAATGTAAATTCAAATGGCTTAATTTATTTACAAGTTTTCTCTACTGAAGACCCTAAGTTTAACAAAAATACTTTATCACATGATTTTGAATTTTTAGATAATAACATATTTCATAATTTAGTTAATGATACTTATATTAGTTTCTTTACTAAAGAAGAAATTTTAGAGATTTTTAGAGATTTAAAAACTATTTATATTTCTGAAGAATATTCTTTGGAATTAACTAGACAAGAACCACATTATGCGGGAGTTATAAAATATATTGGAAAAAAGAAAAAATAAGGTTTCAGTTAAAACTCTGAAATCTTATTTTTTACTTGGTTGCGGGGGCAAGACTCGAACTTGCGACCTTTGGGTTATGAGCCCAACGAGCTGCCAACTGCTCCACCCCGCGATGTATAACATATTTATTATACTACTTGTAAATATATCTTGTCAATACTTTAAGTTAAATTTAATTTAAAAAGTATGTTTTTATTATTATATTCACTGAATTTATAAATATTCATAAAATATAAAAATTTGTGTACAATTGTTATTGATGCTTTTTATATAATAGGATTTTCTGAGAAATCTCCTATTATATAAAAAAAGATAAACTACAATTAATAGTTTATCTTAAAAATCCATTTATGATTTCCTGTTCTGCTTCTTCCTCAGTTAAACCTAATGTCATTAACTTTATAATTTGCTCACCTGCAATTTTACCAATTGCTGCTTCATGTATAAGATTTGCTTCTACATTATTTGCTATAACTTCTGGCGTTGCAGTTACTTTAGCATTATCTTTGATAATCGCATCACATTCGCTATGAGAAAAACATTTTTCATTTCCATATATTTTTGACACAAATTCTTGTACTGAATTATCTGTTGCTACTGACCTTGATGTTACATGTGTACTTGAGTTTTCACCATTTAATTGTACATCAAATATTGTTTTTGCATATTGATTTCCATGGGTCATAATTTTTTCAGTTACGACAAAATTTGTATTTCTGCCTAATTCTCCTTTTGTTTCTCTTATAGTTGAGTCTACTCCTTTTATTTGCACACTTTCCATTTCTAAAGAACTTCCGTCTTTTAGGAATACTTCTGTTATTGGATTTAAAATTCTTTTTCCATCTCCATTACCTTCTCCATAATGTTTTTCTATATATCTTACTCTTGCCCCTTCTTCTAAATAAAATCTATGTATTCCATCATGTTGAGAGTCTTTATGATGATCATTATGTATTCCACACCCTGCTACTATTATTACATTTGCATTTTTTCCTATATAGAAATCATTATATACTACATCTTTTAGTCCACTTTCTGTAATTATAACAGGTATATGTATAAATTCAAATTTTGTATTTTCTTTTACATAAATATCTATTCCAGATACATCTTTTTTAGTAACTATATTAACATTTTCTGTAACTTTTCTTTCTATTCCTTTTCCATTTTTTCTAATGTTATATGCACCTTCTGGCATAGTCTCTAACCCTGATATTTCTTTTAAAAGCTCTTTATCTACATTATCTATATTTCCCATACTTTTAATCCTTTCTTTTTATTTTACAACATTCTACATTTGACATTGCTTTTTTCAATATTTCTTCACTAACACCTATATCTTTTATTTTTCCATTTTTCATTAATATTATTTCATCTGCTATTTTTAATATTTTTTCTTGATGAGATATTATTAAAGTTGTCCCTTTTATTAATTTATTCATGTTTTCAAATATTTCTATTAAATTATTGAAACTCCATAAATCAATTCCAGCTTCTGGTTCGTCAAATATTGTCAACTTTGTTTTTCTTAAAACTACTGTTGCTATCTCTATTCTTTTTAATTCTCCACCTGAAAGTGAATTATCAACTTCTCTATCTACATATTCTTTTGCACATAATCCTACTTTAGATAAATATTCACATGCTTCTTTTTTGGTAATATTTTTCTTAGCTGACATTTTTAATAAATCATAAACCGTAATTCCTTTAAATTTCACTGGCTGTTGGAATGCAAAACTTATTCCTAATTTAGCTCTTTCATTAATTGGCATATCTGTAATATCTTTATTGTCAAAAATGATTTTTCCTGAATCTGGTTTTTCTATTCCCATAATTATTTTTACTAATGTCGATTTACCAGATCCATTTGGCCCTGTGATTGCTATAAATTTTCCTGTATCTATTTGTAAATTTATATTATCTAATATTTTTTTATTTGCTCTTTCAAAACATATATCTTTTAATTCTAATAACATTTTTACCTCCTATATTACCATAACTTTTACATAAAAATTGTATTTTTTGGACGCGTCCCCAAAATTACAATTTTAGTTTTTTAATCTATTTTTTGCTGTTATTTTTACACAATTTCTACATTTTTCGCTATTACTATCATAATCACAATCTAAGTCTCCTAGATCAAATATTTTACTTATATATTTATCTAGCTTTTTTGCTGTATCTTCTGATATTGCATATTTCATTTGCTTGGCTTCTTCTTCTGCTTTATTAGGTTCTACTTCTAAAATCTCACTTAGAAACATTTTTAATATGTCATGTTTTTTTATTATTTCTTTTGCTAATTCTTCTCCTTGTTTTGTTAGCTTTATTTCTCCATAAATTTCGTAGTTTATTAACTTCATATCTTTTAATATATTTATGGCTTTATTTACACTAGGTTTTGTTATATGCAGTTTTGTTGCTATATCTGTTACTCTTACTTTATTATTATTTTTTTCTAGTATAAATATTGTTTTTAAATATTCTTCTTGGGAATTGGTTAATTTCATTATTTTTCTCCTTTTGTTAGTTTACGCTAACATTTTACAACATTATTTCTTTATTGTCAATATCTACAACCTAAAATGTGGAAATCTATACTTCTATTTTGTCTTTTATCTTTTCATATTTTGCCTCACCTATTCCACTAACTTCTTTTATTTCTTCAATTTTTTTAAATTTTCCTTTTTCTTTTCTATATTCAATTATTTTTTCTGCTGTGGATGGTCCTATTCCGGGTAAGCTATCTAGTTCTGTTTGAGTTGCTTTGTTTATATTTATTTTATCATTGTTTGTATTTTCACTATTTATATCTTCTTTATCTTTTTCTATTGAACTAATACCGCTATCAGTTGTTATATATTCATTTGTTACATCTTCTGTTATATTTGTTTCTTGTTTTATTTTTTGTTGTTCTTCATATTCTTGCTTTGTTGGTATATGTATTTTCATACCATCTTCTAACTTATATGCTAAATTTAATTTTTCTATATATGCTTCTTCTTTTGTTCCTTCTGCTTTTTCAATAAGGTCTGCTATTCTACTATTTACTGGTAATTCATATATTCCTTCTTTATTTATTGCTCCTGTTATATATACAATTATTCTGGTGTCACTATATTCCTCTTCTTCATTTTTTGTTGTTTCTTCTGTGCTTTCTATTTCTAATGAATTACTTTCTATTGAATTCATATTTTCTTCATCTTTGAAATATATATAATAGCAAATACCTAATATTATTATGATTGCTATTACTGTAAAAATTATTTTTTGTGTTTTACTTAAATTATTCATCTTTATTTTCATTCCTTTCTAAAATATAATTATAGTAATCTGTTACAATTCAAATTTCTTTTTATGTTTAAAAACTTCTTTGAAAATTTATTGAAAATTTTGAAAAAATAATATAATATATTATTAATAATTTTTTAGGAGACTTTTAAGATATGAAATGTAAAAAAATATTTATAGCAATAATCGTACTTATACTAATTTTATTTAATTGCAGTTTTACTTTTGCTACATCAACTGAGCCAAATTTGATTTCTGAGGCTGCAATATTAATAGATAGTAAAACTAACAAAATTCTATATAGTAAAAATGCAGATAAAAAAATGTATCCAGCGAGTACTACTAAAATCTTAACCGCTATACTGACTTTAGAAAATTGTAATCTAGATGATAAAGTTACTGTAAGTGATACTGCTATTTTAAATATTCCCGAAGGTTATTCTTCTGCTAATTTACAGTTTGGCGAAGTTCTTTCTGTTGAACAGCTTTTAGAACTTCTATTAGTTCATTCTGCAAATGATGCAGCAAATGTTTTAGCTGAATATGTAGGTGGATCTATAGAAAGTTTTGTTTCTATGATGAATACTAAAGTTCATGATTTAGGATTGGTAAATACTCATTTTACTAATTCTTATGGTTTGCATGAGGAGAATCATTATACTACTGCATATGATTTAGCCATTATTATGAAGTACTGTGTTCAAAATAATGATTTTAGAAGAATTGCTGGTAGTGCTTCTGTTGCGGTTCCAGCGACTAATAAGTCTGGAGTTAGAAAATATGACTCTACAAATGATTTAATTATCCCAAATAATAAAAATTATTATCAATATTTAACAGCTGGTAAGACTGGCTTTACTACTCCTGCTGGTGAATGTTTGGTTTCATCTGCTTATAAAAATGATATTGAATTAATTTGTGTTATTTTAGGAGGAAGTCAAACAGTTAATAATTCTTCTTTAAGATTTTCTGAAACTAAAGAACTTTATGAGTATGGTTATAATAATTATAGTTTGAAATCTATAGTTTCAGAAGGAGACTCTATATATAATGTTACAGTTGATAATGCCACAAAAGAGACTGAAAATTTAGATTTAATAGCTGAAAATAATATTAATGCTATTGTAAGTAATGATGTTTCTCTTGATAATTTAGAACCTAGTATTACTTTAAATCAAAATTTGACTGCTCCAATTACAGAAGGCACTAATATGGGATTTGCTGAATACGAAATAGATGGCGTTAAATATAATGTCAATTTACTTGCTTCTCATAATGTTGAAAAATTTAATATATGGGATTATTCATTTTATTTTTTAGCTGGATTTTTATTAATATTAGTAATTATTTGTCTTATAAAGATTAAAAATAAACAACATTAGATTAATAATTATATTTGATGATTACTACAATTTAATTTTGAATATATAAACTCTTTGAAAATAATTAAAATTAAGATATTAACTAATTTTGATATAATAATTTTTAATTTGCGATTTATATTTTATATTGGACGCCGAAATCTATGATTTCGTAACGTCCAATTTTCTTATTTATAATCTTTTCCTAATATAATTGTAACATCTACTTTACTTGAAGTTGATTGACTATTTTGTACTGTTCCAACTCCTAACATTATTTTTATATTGTCTAGAAGAGTATCACTTACATTTTTTTTGTTAATTACAATTGTTTTTGCTGTTGTATTTGTTGTTCCTGTTCTTGTAACATTATATCCTGACCCTTCTAATTCATCTACAACATCTTGTAATACTCTGCTTTCTCCTGTTCCGTTTATTACTTCTAATTTTATATCTGATTTACTTACCTTGCTTGTTGCTGTAGTATTTCCTGTTGTATTTGTGCTATTTGTTGTGTTAGCACTATTAGTTGTGTTCGTTTCTCCTTCTGTTCCTGTAGTCTCTTGTTCTAAATCTCTATCATAAAACATTTCTTGTATTAATTTTTCTGTTTCTTCTTTATCATATAAGAATACCCATGTACCACTACTATTCTCATTTGTATTTTCTCCTGGTAGAGTTCCTGTTACAATATCATCTGTATTAAATTCCACTATATATGGTATATAATCTTTTGCTACATTAAAATCAATATTTGTCTGTACATTTCTTTCAGCTACATCTAATATTTGTCCTATTTTAAATATGTTCTCTGGTTTTGCTGTTTGTTTTATGGCTGCCATTATAAATTCTCTTTGTGTTCTCATTCTTCCTGTATCATTATTTCCATATTCATCTGAATATGTTGCCATATTGCCATATTTGTCTGGATTATCATGTCTATATCTTAATAATTGTTCTGCTTTTTCTCCATCAATTAATTGTTCCCCTTCTTTTAAATGTATATGTAAATCTTGTGTAGGATCATCATAATTCATATCTCTAGGTACATAGAATGTAACTCCACCTATTGCATCAACTAATTCTATTAGTGCCTCAGTTCTTATAACTACGTAGTATTTTATATCTAGTCCTGTAATCTTGTTAACCGCTTCTAAAGTTTCATCTGGTCTGCTTTTTCTTCCATATAAAGCATTTATCTTTTCATATGCTGTAGCTTTTGATGGATAATTTCCTGTATATGTATCTCTTGGAATTGATAATAATGAGGCCTTTTGAGTTTTGGGATTATATGATGCTACCATTATTGTATCCGTTAATTCCACACCTTCTTGGTCTGTACTTATTCCTAATAATAAAACTTTCAATTCTGGCAGATTCTTTTTTGTGTTTTCGTCATGACCTACCATTGTAGCTAACAATCCTGACATTCCCCCGCCATTTTTGTAGACTCTATATGCAAATACTCCTCCTGCTATTAATAATATTAAAAATATAATTAATAATACTTTTTTCCATCTTTTCATTTTTTTCTTTTTTTTGGTTTTAGCATTTCTTACTTTATTATCTACTCTTTTGTTTTTATTATCTTTTTTCAAAATAATCCACTCCTAAAAATTTCATGTAGTTAGTATAACAAATTTATAAACAAAACGCAACAAAATTAGACAAATTTAATAATTTACACTTTTTATATATTTATTTTATCCATAAATACATTTAATACATTATATTGCATCATAAATTTACCTAAATTGGTCTCATTAACACTCTTATATGCTCCATTTTCTGGGTTTATTTCACCTGATATATTTATTACTAATAAAATTACATATATTAATAATAATCCTCTTATAAAACCATATATTATTCCTCCTAGTTCATTAGCTTGTTTTAAAATAGGTAATTTTGCTACCAAATTTGCTAAAGCTGTTACAAATCTTAATCCTATTTTTACTAATAAGAACAAAATTATTACAACACCAAATGTGATAATATTAATTGAGATTGTTCTTGCTGTTTCTGGTAACATATCATTTTTTACTTGTTCTACAATTGTATTGCTCATTTCGTTATCTTCTTGCATAACATCATTTGCTTTTTCTAATATTGAATTTTGTATTGATTCATCTATTCCTGTAGCATTTACTATGAAATTTGTAATTGGCTGATATAAAATAAATGTTATTACTACTGCTATTATGAAAGATAGTAATTGAATTGATAATGCTACTAATCCTTTCTTATAGCCTAAAAATATTGATAATACTACAATTGCTATAATAATTATATCTATTATTATTCCCATATTATCCATCCTTTCATATTAAAGATTTATTATTTCTATTTTATCTCTATAAATTATTCCAGCAATACTGTCAGACATTGCAACATTAGTTATTTCTTGATTAGCAACATATCTTTTTACTAGCCATCCCCCTGTATTTATAAATTCCACTTCTGTTCCTAAATTAAGTGCTATTACATTTCCTTTTGTATATATTTCTTTTGCAATTGAGTTTACTGTGTATTCTTTTATACTTCCATTTTCTATATTTACTATATTAATAAGTGAATCTGCTGTAAATAATCCAGATGATTTTTCTTCTATAGAACTTACATTTCCATTTAATTCTATTGACTGAAATATTACTTTTTTCTCCTTGTTATTAACTAATGTTGTTTCCTTTTCATTTTCATATTTTGTAATTGAATCTGTGTACATGCATATTAAAATATCTTTATCTTGATATTTTAAATCTGTTAGTAATTTTCCATTTTCACATTTATATGTATTTACTACTGAATTTTCAGATTCTGTAGATGCTTTTTCTATAGAAATTACTTTTATATTTGATTGGATTATAGTTCCTGATGTATCTATTTCTGCTACTGCTAGATATTTATTATCATTTGATATTGCTACATCAGTACTTCTATTATATGGTGCATATGTTTTAAATAATGGCTTTCCTTCTGTGTTATACATTTGAATTACTGTTTTGTTATTTGCATCTGATAGGACTACAGCTACATATCCATTTTTATTTACATGAATTTGAGAAATATTACCTTCTATTGATGCTTCCCATGATATATCTTTGTCTTCTATTAAATATACTTTTTGTCCTCCTGATTCACCTATTGCTAAGAATCTATTTTCTGAACTAAATACTGGATTTGTGATTTGAATATCTAATGTTTTTTCTTCATTTCCTGAGTTACCATATATAGAAAATTTATTTTTATTTAATATTCCTATATATCTGTTAAATGCATATATATTGCTGTTTTGAATGTCTTTTAATTCTATGGTTGCTACTTTGTCTTGAGCTACTTCTTTCCTAAATATATTGACATCTATCCATTCTCTTATTTCTTTATTGCTTATATAAACTGCTATAACACTAGTAATCGCTATTATTAATAATATTATTAATATTAATATTATTATCTTTTTTTTATTTATTTTTTTCTCTTCAGTTTCTATCCAAAAATCTTTCATCTTTTCTCCTCGTTAGATTTGATAGCTTTATTTTACTATATTAAATCGCTATATGTCAATAGAAATTACCATTTTGGATACACATCCAAAATGGTAATTTAAGCAAATTTAATTTTACTGTACCTTTTATTTACTGTTTAACATTTGCTGTTTTAATTTAAGTTCTAGAAACATAGTATAATATTTGTCATGTGAAGAATTTTTTTAATTTTTTGTATAATTTTTTACATTAGCTAAATTGCTTTATTTACAATTTTAAAAACTGCTTAGAATTTATCTAAACAGTTTTTATTAAGTCATAGAAATTATTAAAATTTATAATTGTTACTACTAGCGCTATTAATGTTACTCCATTTTCGTCCTTTAATTTTATGGATTTATTACACTTTTCTTCCATTGTATCCTCCCTTTTTACTTTAGTTTTTACAAAATTAATTTCTTTATACTATATATGTATACATACTATGTTTTTACTACCTACGTTAATAATTTATATCACTTAATAAAATTTGTCAATATTTCTATCTAAAATTTACAGTATTTTAAATTATGTATTTATATAAGCAAAAAATCATATATTTTAAGATAATTATGAGTTTAACCAAGATTGTAATTTAATCTTATATGTTTAAACATAGTATGTCTATTCCTAGTTGTTATAATCATTTTTTAATGGTAAAATTTTTAAGAGGTGAACATATGGAAAACTGGGGAAAGGTAGACATAAAGCTTGATGATTTTTTAAAATCTCATAACATTAGTCGTTCTAGTTTGTCAAGAAATGCACAGATTCATTATCAGCAATTATTAAAATATTGTAGAAATGATATGCAAAAAGTTGATTTAAATTTACTTGCTAGAATTTGTAAAACAATAGATTGTGAAATAGGAGATATAATTCAATATACACCTCCTAAGAAAGATTTATAATTGTATTTTAATGTTAACTTCAGAGTTATTTTTTATTTATTATTTTGTTTTTATTCTTTTATTTACTATTATCAATTTTATTATCTGAATAATTCCTAAATATCCAAATAATGGATATAACATATTAACTAAATTTGAAAACCCAATTTTTGAAACTAGCACAGAAGTTATGCACATAATTACTGCAATTTGTTGATAACTTTTTTTATTATTGCATGTATTTTGCAAAAAGCTCATTCCTAATGATATACTTGTTGTAAAAATCGATGCTAATATTATAAATCCATATATTATTCTTAATATTTTAAACATATTTGATACTACATAAACTGCTGGCATTTCTAATTTTGTTATATCTACATCAACTTTTAATAATATTATATATATCATTATTGATAATGTTATAACTATTACTGTTGTTATTGCTGATACTGATATAGTTTGTTTTTTATTTTTTATGTAGTTCTTAAGCGTTATTATTACTGGTATTAATAATATGCTGTTATAACTACAATATAATATTGCATCTAATATCCATTTTAACCCATTTGTTTTCATTACATATTTTTGTAGTTCCAATATATTTATTCCTTTTGCACATAATAATCCGATTATTACTAAAAATAGTATTAATATTGGTATTAGTATGCCATTTGCTTTTACAACTCCTCTTATGCTTTTGTTAAATATAATAAAATTTAGCATAGCTAAAATTATACTTCCTATTATGCTGTTTATTCCAAATTCTTGCTTAAAATATGCTCCAAAACCTGCTATCATTATAAAAAAAGTTATAAGTATAAATATATTTATTACTATATTTATTATATTTTTTATTGTACTGTTTTTTTCTATTAAGACATCTAAAAATTCTTTGTAGTTGTTTATATCATATTTATTTAAAATGTTTAGAGTGTTATATATTATTGCTCCCATTAGTACAGATGAAATTATTATACCAAGTAATCCGTGTATTCCATGTGAGAAGAAAAAAATATATATTTCTTGACCTGATGCAAATCCTGCACCTATTAATGCCCCAATAATTACAAATACTATTTTTAATGTATTTTTCATAAATACTATTATTCCTTTCTCGAGGCAGAAATCTGATTGGAAAAGAATTAAATTATTGTAATGATTTTTCAATCTTAAAGCCCCATATTATTCTATGGGGCTTTTTTATCTTTTATTCTATTTTTTTCTTCTTCTTACTTGCCAAATGATAATTCCAACTATTATTATTATTGCTGGTATTGTAAATATTATTACTTTCACTATCATATCTTGTTGTTCTGTTGCTGTATAAGTTACTGTTCCTGTGCTTTTTCTTACTGTTATGTCGTCTTCTCTATCTACTAAGTATGCTATTGAGTTTAAAACTAAGTCTTTGTTTCCCCCTAACATAATTGCACTGTATTGTGAATTTTGTACTAATGGATAGTCAGTTACAAATGCGTTTTCTCCAAATATTACAAGTTTTGATATTTTTGCACTTTCTCCTGTTTCTTCATTTGCTGCTGAAATTGTTTTATCTAATTCTGCTCCTACTATAAAACTATCTGTTTCTTCCCCTTCTGCTGCTGTGTCTGTTTGTATATTAAGGTTTGTTCTGAAATATGCATTTTCACTTGTTTTCAATAAATCTGTTTTTTCTACATTTAAATCTTCTAATCCATCTGTGTTAATATTAATTTTTGTTGCATTTACAAATATTGGTGCTGTTGTATTATATAAATCTTTTGTTATTGTTGAATATTGTACTTCTGGCATTATTAAATCTGGTGATCCTGATACCATTTTTGTTGTATCTGTTTCTCTTATTATTCCTGCTTCAAACGGATTTACTCCAAATGTTGCTAATATTTTATTTACATTTGGCAATTCTTCTGCACTTGTAGTTGCTGCATTTAACCATAATATATTTTTTCCTTTATTTATATATTCTAATATTTGATTTGTAGTTAAATCATCAAAGTCTTTATTCGGTGTTGTTATTACTAGGGTATCACAATCATCTGGAATTTTTCCTGTAGATAAAATATTTAATTTTTCAATTTCATTTACTTCATTTCCTAGATACATATTTAAATAATTCATATTATTACTTAATAAAAAGTCGCTATATCCTTCTAAGAAATATACTTTTGGTACTTTATCTTCTGTAACAGACATTATTGCACTTGTTAATTTTTCTTCAGCTATACTTATTGTTTCATATGTGCTTGTGTCATATGTTACTAAATCGCTTGCTGTTAATACTTTTGACTTGTCTCCACATTCTACAATAATTCCTTGTGATCCACTTTCTATTCCATATTTTTGTGCTAAATCTGGTCTATTATTTATATCTACTGCTTCTGCTACTATTCTCTCATTTGCATTTTTGAATTGTTTTGCAAGATCTACATCAGGATTTTCATCTGTGTATCCTATAAAATATATATTTACATCTTTATTTATATCTTTAACTTTTTCTTTGGTTTCATCTGATAATGTGTATAATTTTTCTTGTGTAAAATCTAATGGTGCTAATTCTAAATTTTGCATTAATATATTTATTCCTATAAATATAGCTATTATTGCTAGGACTAATATTAATGTTTTTGTACCATCAATTAGCCATTTTTTCTTTATTGTTTCTATAAATTTATTAGGTTTCTTTTCCTTTTTCTCTTTTTTCTCTTTTTCTATTTTTGAAACTTTTTCTTTCTTTTCTTTCACTTATATTTCCTCCTTTACCTTACACTTTTTCTTCTTTGCATAAATATTATAGTTATTAATAAACATGCAATTGTAAAAGTTATAAAAGTTACTGTATCAGCAATATCTATTTGTCCACTTGGAAATTTAGAAAACATATTAATTAATGAAAAGTTTGTAAAAATTTCATTCATACTTGGTAAAAACCATGTTAATATGAAAAATCCAATTGTTATTACCCCTGCAATAATTTGATTTTCTGTTATACTTGATGCTAATATTCCAAATGATATATAGCTAATTGCTAATAATAGGAAACCTAATAAAGTTACTAATGCTGTAGTAATATGTGGCTTTCCAAAGAAACATAATATTCCAAAATACATAAATGTACAAAGTTCTGTAATTATTACTATTGCTACTGCTGCCAAAAATTTTCCTAATACCATTTTAGTAATACTTACTGGTGATGTTAGTAATAGTTGTTCTGTACCTGTTTTTCTTTCTTCTGCTATTGTCCTCATTGTTAATATTGGTACTATGAAAGTTAGTATTGTTGCTCCTGAATAAAATATATATTCAAAATTTGTGCTTTGATATGTAAACACATCTAAATAGAAAAATATACTAAACATTATTAAAAATAATCCTATAAATACATATCCTACTGGTGAAAAGAAATATGATTTAAATTCTTTTTTCATTATAGCCCACATTTTATTTGTTACCTCCTTCAATTAATTTCATGAATGCTTCTTCTAGTGTCGTGTCTGCTTTTTTCATTTCGAAAATTGTTATATTTTCTTTTGCAAATTCGTTGAATATTATCTTTCTTAAGTCAATATCTCCTTCTGCTTCTATTATATATTGCTTTGTTCCATCTTCATTTTTTTGTGTTAATTGTATGCTCTTTATTTCTTTAATTTTATTTTTTATTGTATCTATTTTGTTTTCATTGTCTTCTACTGTAACATAGATACAATTTTTGTTGTTCACTTTATTTTCTAGATTTTCTGGTGTATCTACAGCTACTATTTTTCCTTTATTTATTATTATTACTTTATTACATATTTGACTTACCTCTGATAATATATGTGAACTTAATATTACTGTATGTGTCTTTCCTAGTTCTTTTATCATATTTCTTATTTCTGTTATTTGTTTTGGGTCAAGTCCTACTGTTGGTTCATCTAATATTAATATTTTAGGTTCTCCAACTAATGCTCCTGCCATACTAACTCTTTGTTTATATCCTCTTGATAAATTTCTTATAAGTTTCTTTTCTACGTCTTTTAGTCCTGTTTTTTCTATTATTTTTTCTACTTTTTCTTTTCTTTCTTTTCTATTTACTTGTTTAATTTCTGCCATATATGTTACAAATTCTTTTACTGTTAAATCTGTATATAATGGTACCCCTTCTGGCATATATCCTATAGATTTTTTGGCTTTTTTTGGTTTTTTTGTAATGTCATAGCCATTAATAATTATTTCTCCTTCTGTTTGTTCTATAAAACCTGTCATCATATTCATGGTTGTACTTTTTCCAGCTCCATTTGGTCCAAGTAATCCTACAATTTCACCTTCTTTTACAGAGAAACTAATATTGTCTACTGCTGTTACTTTCCCATACTTTTTTGTAACATTTTTTAATTCTATCACAAAAGACCCTCCTTTGATTTTTATTGTATAAAAAATTTTATTTTAATATTTTATATACAAATTTTACTCTGTTATATATTATCATTTTAAAATTTCAAAGTAAAGATTTTCACAAAAAATTCACATTTTCTCTTACGGAAATTTGTATTTTAAAATTTCTTGTATTAAATATTAATTCATATTTTATCGCCTATATGAATACCTTTTATTGAAAAGAGGTTACTATGGATTTTGTATATACTTTTTTTATTACTTTTTCTATCATCTTTTTATCTGAGTTAGGTGATAAAACACAATTATTAGTTTTATCTTTTTCTAATAAAAGTAAAGTATCTAATGTATTATTAGGTATAGTTATAGGTACTTTTTTTAGTCATGGCTTGGCTATTTTATTTGGTAGCCAGATTGGTAATTTGGATAATGAATTTTTTAATTTTTATTTAAAAATTTTCACATATTCTTCTTTTTTGTTATTTGGTATTATCGGCTTTTTACCTAAACAAGAGAAAAAAGAAAATTCTGGTAAAGTTTCTTTTTTGCAAAAATTGTCTTCTTTAAAAGTTAATTATGTTTTTTTAATTGCTCTTAGTATTTTTGTTGGTGAATTTGGTGATAAAACTTTTTTATCTTCGCTTGGAATGTCTTTACAGTTTCCTAGTTATAAGATTTCTTTACTTTTGGGTTGTATTTTTGGTATGCTTGCTAGTAATTGTATTGCTATATTTTTTGCTAAGTTTATTAGTTCTAAGTTGAATCATGGTTTTATTGAGTTTCTGTCTAATTTGATTTTTGTTGTTTTTGGAATTGTTGGTTTTTTGGGATTGTTTATTAATTGTAACAACTAATTTTAAATTTTTATTGAATTTTTATTGACATATATAACATTTTGTGCTATTATATTTATTGTTATTTGAGTTATGGGTCAGTAGCTCAGGTGGATAGAGCACAGGCCTTCTAAGATTGTGACTACATTCACAAGTACATTGATATAAC
>CALXXK010000019.1 GCA_944392675.1 uncultured Clostridia bacterium | reverse complement strand
ATGAAGATAAATAAAATAAGAGAAATGTCTTCACCAGAACTAGAAAAAGAATTAGGTGAACTAAAAACAGAATTATTTAAATTAAAATTTAGTTTAGCTACACATGGATTAGATAATCCAATGAAAATAAAAGAAGTAAAAAGAGATATAGCTAAAATAAATACAGTTTTAACAGAAAGAAAAATAGCTGAAACAAAAAAAGCATAATAGATGGGAGATAACTTTAGTAGAGGTCATCAGTTATTCACAAGGGAAAGGGACATTCCTTGAACCAAGTGGAAATGACCAAATGGTAAGGTGTGTCGCTTGTCATTAAGTTCAAGAAAGGAGAAATCTAGATGGAAGAAAGAAATCTTCGTAAAGTTATGATAGGAACTGTAAAATCTAACAAAATGGATAAAACAGTTGTTGTAGCTGTAGAAACAAGTGTTAGTCACGGTGTATATGGTAAAACAGTTAAAAGAACATATAAACTAAAAGCACATGATGAAGAAAATGCTTGTCAAGTAGGAGACAAAGTAAAAGTAATGGAAACTAGACCACTTTCTAAAGATAAAAGATGGAGAGTAGTAGAAATAGTTGAAAAAGCAATTACAAAATAAATAATAATAAAAAAAGTTTATTCACGTATGGGAAGAACTACTTTAATAGAGTCAAATGCTCAAAAATAATTTAAATAACAGGGTAATCACCAATTCACAAGGGGAGGGGACATTCTTCAAACTAAGTGGAAGTGACCAAGAGGTAAAGGTGTGTTCCCTGACATTAGAAACAAAGAAAGGAGGAACCATAAATGATACAACAACAAACAAGATTAAAAGTAGCAGACAACACAGGAGCAAAAGAACTAATGTGCATCAGATGTTTAGGAGGATCATACAGAAAAACATCAAACATAGGAGATGTAATAGTTGCTTCAGTCAAATCAGCAACACCAGGAGGAGTTGTAAAAAAAGGTGATGTTGTAAAAGCTGTTATTGTTAGATCTAAAAGAGGTTTAAGAAGATCAGATGGTTCATATATAAAATTTGATGAAAATGCAGCTGTAATAATAAGAGAAGATGGAACACCAAGAGGTACACGTATATTCGGACCAGTTGCAAGAGAATTAAGAGAAAAAGATTATATGAAAATATTATCTTTAGCACCAGAAGTTTTATAAAATGCAAATACAAAAAATAAAACAGGGTAATCACCAATTCACAAGGGGAGGGGATATTCCTCAAACTAAGTGGAAGTGAAAAGAAAAAACAATAGCAAGGGCGAATCATTTATTCACAAGGGGAAGGGAAACTCTTTAAGCAGAGTAGGAATTCCCTAGGGTAAAAGAGTGTCCCTTGACAAAAAAAGTAAGGAGGGAAAAACTCTAATGAGAATAAAAAAAGGTGACAATGTTCAAGTTTTATCAGGAAATGACAAAGGTAAAACAGGAGAAGTATTAGAAGTTATACCAAAAGCAGACAAAGTCATTGTTAAAGGTGTAAATGTTAGAAAAAAACATGTAAAAGCCAGAAAACAAGGAGACGAAAGTGGAATTATACCAGTAGAATGTAGCATACCAAGCTCAAAAGTAAACGTAGTATGTTCTAAATGTGGAAAAGCTACAAAAGTTGGTTATAAAATGGAAAAAGACAAAAAAGTACGTGTTTGTAAGAAATGCGGAGCTAAATTATAATATATCTAATAGATAGAAAGGAAGGAGGATTAAACAATAATGAGCAAACTTAAAGAACAATACAAAGAAGAAATAATCCCAGAATTAATGAAAAAATTCGAATATAAATCAGTTATGCAAGTTCCAAAACTAGATAAAATAGTTATAAATATCGGATTAGGTGATTTAAAGGAAAATCCAAAGGCTTTGGAAAATGCAATGAATGATTTAATGCAAATAACAGGTCAAAGACCAGTTGTAACAAAAGCAAGAAAATCAATAGCAGCATTTAAACTAAGAGAAGGTGTAAATATAGGATGTAAAGTTACATTAAGAGCAGATAAAATGTATGATTTTGCACAAAAATTATTTAATGTAGCACTTCCAAGAGTAAGAGATTTTAGAGGAGTTTCAAATAATTCTTTTGATGGTAGAGGAAATTACTCTATGGGTGTAAAAGAACAATTAATATTCCCTGAAATCGAATATGATAAAGTAGATAAACTAAGAGGTATGGATATTATATTTGTAACAACAGCTAAAACTGATGAAGAAGCTAAAGAGTTGTTAAAATTAATGGGAATGCCTTTCAAAGCTTAAATTTTAAGAAAAAGATTTAAGGAAGGAGTAAAAAAGAATGGCTAAAAAATCAATGAAAGTTAAACAAGCAAAACCACAAAAATACAAAACAAGAGAATACAATAGATGTAAACTTTGTGGTAGACCACATGCATATATTAGAAAATATGGAATTTGTCGTGTGTGCTTTAGAGAATTAGCTCATAAAGGAGAAATACCAGGTGTTAAGAAAGCAAGCTGGTAGAATTTTGATGAAATCAATCATCTTGTACATAATTGATTAAAAGTAGATATAAATTCTATTACTTTGAATCAATTATAAATAAATGTTAAAAAATTTATAATAACTGTCGAAATACAATTTTAAAAATATAAGAATATTAATAGTAATTATTGAAAATAAAATTGTTTTTGATATTAATTAGAAAAGGAGGTAAGTAATTAATGAACATTACAGATCCAATAGCAGATATGTTAACAAGAATAAGAAATGCAAATAGCTCAAAACACAAAACAGTAGATATACCATCATCAAGTATGAAATTAGGTATAGCTGAAATATTGTTAAAAGAAGGATATATAAAAGCATTTGAAGAAATAAAAGAAGATGCACAAGGAATCATAAGAATAACATTAAAATATGATGAAAAAGGAACAAGAGTAATAGATGGATTAAAAAGAATAAGTAAACCAGGATTAAGAGTTTATGCATCTAAGGACGAATTACCAAAAGTTCTTAATGGATTAGGAATAGCTATAATTTCAACATCTAAAGGTTTAAAAACAGATAAAGAAGCACGTGAATTAGGTGTAGGTGGAGAAGTTTTAGCATATGTTTGGTAATTAGATAATTAAAATAAATAATAAAAACAAGGGTAATCACCAATTCACAATGGGAGAGGACATTCTTCAACCCAATAAAAATGAATTATAAGTAAAGACGTGTACCCTGTCATTAGAAAAAGGAGGGAAAACTAAAAATGTCAAGAATAGGAAATAAACCTATTACAGTGCCAGAAGGAATAGAAGTAAAAGTAGAAGGACATAAAATTACTGTAAAAGGTCCAAAAGGTACATTAGAAAGAGAAGTACATAAAAATATTACTTTAGAAATGAAAGATAATGTAATAAATGTAATTAGAAAAGATGATGAACCTGAAAATAAAAGCTTACATGGTTTGACAAGAACATTAATTAATAATATGATAATAGGTGTAAAAGAAGGATATAAAAAAGAATTACAAATAAATGGTGTTGGATATAGAGTTCAAAAACAAGGAAATAACTTAAATCTAACATTGGGATATTCTCATCCAGTATTATTCGAAGCACCTCAAGGTATTACTTTTGATGTTCCAAACCCAAATACTATCATAGTAAATGGAATTGATAAAGAATTAGTAGGTCAAACAGCAGCTGTTATAAGAACAAAAAGACCACCTGAAGTATATAGAGGTAAAGGTATTAAATATGCTGATGAGGTTATTAGACGTAAGGTTGGTAAGACTGGTAAATAATTTAATTTCGATTTAAAGCAATAATCTGCACATTTTTGTTTCATTAATAAAACTTCGATGTACAATAAGTACACCTTCAGCTTTATTAATTTACAAAAATGCACATCTTAACACTTTAAATCAAAATTAAAAGTATAACATTTGTAATAAGATATAAAAAATATATAGCTCAAATTTTAAGAAAGGAGTAAATAGAAATGGTTAAAAAAACAGATAGAAAAATGGAAAGAACAAGAAGACATATTCGTGTAAGAAGAAAAATATCTGGAACAAGTGAGAGACCAAGATTATGTGTATATAGAAGTAATAGTAATTTATATGTACAAATAATTGATGATGTTGCTCAAAAGACTTTAGTACAAGCTTCAACATTAGATAAAGAAGTTAAAACAAAGCATTCTAATAAAGAAGCTGCAAAAGAAGTAGGAGCATTAATTGCTAAAAGAGCTCTTGATAAAAAAATAGATACAGTAGTTTTTGATCGTGGTGGATATATATATCATGGAGTTGTAAAAGAATTAGCAGAAGCTGCAAGAGCAGGCGGATTGAAATTCTAAGATTAGTAATATAAAATAAGACAAGAGTAAATCACTAATTCACAAGGATAGGGGACATTTCTTATCCATAGTGGAAGTGACTAAGGGGAAAAAAAGTGTCCCCTGACAACTGATAAAGGAGGGAAATTTAAAACTGATGGAAGAAAAAAATGAATTAAAAGAAAAAGTTGTTGCTATTAACAGAGTTGCAAAAGTTGTAAAAGGTGGTAGAACTTTTAGATTTAGTGCAGTAGTTGTTGTAGGTGACGAAAATGGACATATCGGTGTAGGAAATGGTAAAGCATCAGAAGTTCCAGATGCAATTAAAAAAGCAATTCAAGATGCTAAAAAGAATTTAATAGAAGTTCCAGTTGTAGAAACAACAGTACCACATGAATATGTAGGAAAATTCGGTAGTGCAAAAGTTATGCTAAAACCAGCAGCAATAGGTACTGGAGTTATAGCAGGAGGAAGTGTTAGACCAGTATTAGAATTAGCAGGTTATAAAAATATAAGAACAAAAGTTATAGGAACAAATAATCCTAGAAACGTTGTTTATGCTACATTAGAAGGTTTAAAATCTATGCAAACAGTAGAACAAGTAGCAAAAAAAAGAGGTAAAAAAGTAGAAGATATTTTATAATAAAAACTAAAATAAAAATAGGGACTAATCATTTATTCACAAGGGAAAGAAAAACTCTTTGAGGTAGAGTGGAAATGTCCTAGAAAAAAGAAGAGTCCCCTGTCATTAGAAAAAAGGAGGGAAACCGTAATGAAGCTAAATGAATTAAAACCATCTGTAAGTAAGAAAAAGAGAAAAGTAGTAGGTCGTGGAATATCATCTGGTAATGGAAAAACAGCAGGAAGAGGACATAAAGGTCAAAAAGCAAGATCAGGTGGAGGAGTAAGAAGAGGTTTTGAAGGTGGTCAAACACCATTATATAGAAGATTACCAAAAAGAGGATTTACTAATATACATGCTAATACTTACACAGAAGTAACATTAAATATGCTAAATAAATCAAAAGCAACAGATGTTACAGCTGAAACTTTATTAGAAGAAGGAATTATCGGAAAAATAAATGATGGAATCGTAGTATTAGCTACAGGAAAATTAGAAAAAAAATTAAATGTAAAAGCTAAAAGATTTACAGCAAAAGCAAAAGAAGAAATAGAAGCTTTAGGCGGAAAGACAGAGGTGATATAATTGTTTAAAACAATAAAAAATGCTTTAAAAACACCTGATGTAAGAAAAAGATTAATATATACTTTAATATTAATAGTAGTATTCAGATTAGGATGTTATATTACTGTACCAGGTGTAGATAGTGTAGCATTAAATGAAGCAATGGGAAATACACAAGGAATTGCAGGATTAATAGATATAATTTCTGGTGGAGCTTTCTCAAGGTTTTCTGTCTTTGCAATGTCTATAAGTCCATATATCACAGCATCAATTGTTATACAATTATTAGCTATGATAATACCATCTTTAGAAAGACTAACTAAAGAAGGTGGAGAAGAAGGTAGAAAGAAAATAAATAGATATACTAAAATTTTAACTATTATATTAGCATTAGTTGAAGCTATAGGAATTTATTTATCATATAGATCAGCAGGAATATTTGTTAATGATTCATTCTTAACAGGAGCATTAGTAGTAGCAGGTTTAGTAGCTGGTACATCAATACTAATGTGGTTAGGAGAACAAATTACAGCAAGAGGAATTGGAAATGGAATTTCATTATTAATTTTCATAGGTATTATTTCAGGATTACCAAGTTTAGTAACAACAATATGGGGATTAATAATGCCACAAACAGGATTCAGTACAACAGGATTATTAACATCAATAGGTATCATTGTTGGTGCTATAATTTTAGTGGCAGGAGTTGTATTTGTACAACAAGCTGAAAGAAGAGTACCTGTACAATATTCTAAAAAAGTAGTAGGAAGAAAAATGGTAGGTGCACAAAATACACATATTCCATTAAAACTTGCTATGGCAGGTGTTATGCCAGTTATATTTGCATCTTCATTTATGACATTTCCAGCAATGATAATACAAATATTTGTACCAGATATAGCAAATCAAACAGGATTCTTAGCAGGACTATATAATTTTTCAATTGCAACATCAACATCAAATGTACCAATTGGATATTCTATAGCAAATGCAATTGTATATTTATTATTGATAATAGGCTTTACATTTTTCTATACTTATGCTACATTTAATCCAGCAGAAGTATCAAATAATATTAAGAAAAATGGAGGATTTATACCAGGTATAAGAGCTGGTAAGCCAACTACAGAATACTTATCATCAATAATATCTAAATTAACATGGTTTGGAGGATTTTTCTTAGCATTAATAGCAATAATACCAATGTTACTAAGATTTACAAATTTAAATATAGCATTTGGTGGTACATCAATATTAATCGTTGTAGGAGTTGCTTTAGAAACAATTCAACAATTAGAATCACAATTAGCAATGAGACATTATAAAGGATTTTTGGAATAGAAATTAATAAAAAATAGATAAATTATAAAAGTAAATTTTAACATTCTAAGAATAAGATTTCTTAGAATGTTAAAAAGAACTTTATAAGATACAAAAAGAATCTGTTATTTTAAATGTATAAGTAATTTTTATAATGTTTATAGAAATATAAATATTATAAAGATTATTTCTGTGATAGGAATTTTCTTCAAAATTTTTATTACATAAAAAGAAAAGGAGTTGTTTTATATGGTAATAATTATGTTAGGAGCTCCAGGAACAGGAAAAGGCACTGTAGCAAGTATTTTAACAGAAAAATTAGGAATACCACAAGTTTCAACAGGAGATATTTTTAGGAAAAATATAAAAGAAGGTACAGAATTAGGAAAAATAGCAGATACATATATATCAAAAGGAAATTTAGTTCCAGATGATATTACAATAGAAATAGTAAAAGATAGACTAAATCAAAAAGATGTAGAAAATGGATTAATATTAGATGGATTTCCAAGAACAGTTGAGCAAGCAGAAGCATTAGAAAAAATGTTAGAAGAAAAGAATAAAAAAGTAGATATAGTAGTAAATTTAACTACTCCAGAAGAAGAAATTATAGAAAGAATAGTAAATAGAAGAGTATGCTCAAATCAAGAGTGCAAGACTATATACAATTTAGTATTAAATCCACCAAAAAAAGAAGGAATATGCGATAAATGTGGATCAAAATTAATACAAAGGAAAGATGATAATGTAGAAACTGTAAAATCTAGATTAGATAATTATTTCAAGTTAACAAGTCCTTTAATAGAATATTATGAGAATAAAGGAGTCTTAAAAACAGAAGTAGTTAGTGAATCAATAAATAAATTAGGAAAAGATGTAGCAGAAGAAATTGTAGAATTATTTAAATAAAAGAAAAATTAGGGAAAATAGGGACGCCCTTTTTTTTCCCTAATTTTTAAATACTTAAATTCTAGATTAAAAAATGGGAAAGAAACTGTTTTTCTGTTTTTCTTTAGAAAGAATTCTATTTTATTTTTATGTTCTAACTATGAATTTTGGAAAGGAAGTAATATAAGTGGTTACAATTAAGTCAAAAAAAGAAATAGAATGTATGAAAGAAGCTTGCAGAGTAGTGGCATTAACATATAAAGAAATAGAAGAAAAGATAAAACCTGGTATGTCAACATGGGAAATAGATCAAATAGCAGAGCAAACAATGAGAAAATTAGGAGCTATTCCAGCTGAAAAAGGATATAATGTAGGAATAAGAGGAGTACCACCATATCCTGCAGCAACTTGTATATCAGTAAATGACGAAGTTATACATGGTATTCCTTCAAAACATAAGATTATAAAAGAAGGAGATATTGTAAGTATTGATACAGTTGCATTAAAAAATGGATTTAACGGTGATGCTGCAAGAACTTTTATGATAGGAAAGGTATCTAAAGAAGCAAAGAGACTAGTAGAAGTAACAAAACAAGCATTTTTTGAAGGAATAAAATATGCAAAACCAGGGAATAGAATAGGAGATATAAGTCATGCGATAGGAGAATATGTTCATTCACAAGGATTTTCAGTTATAAGAGAATTCCAAGGACATGGAATAGGAAGAAATATGCATGAAGATCCAGGAATACCTAATTATGGTAAATCTGGTAGAGGATTGAGATTAGAACCTGGAATGACATTGGCAATAGAGCCTATGGTAATACAAGGAAAACATAATATTTTGCAATTAGATGATGGATGGACAATCATAACAGAAGATGGAAGTTTGTCTGCACATTATGAAAATACAATTTTAATTACAGAAAAAGAGCCAGAAATATTGACAATACTTTAAAAATGTAGTATACTTTAGTAGTTATTATACAAAATAGCGATATTTCGCACAAAAAGCAAAAAAACTTTTATAGGAGGCGAAAAATATTGGCAAAAGAAGATGTAATTGAGGTAGAAGGAACAGTAGTTGAAGCTCTACCAAATACAAATTTTAAAGTTGAACTAGAAAATGGTCACCAAATTTTAGCCCATATTTCAGGGAAACTTAGAATGAATTATATAAAAATATTACCAGGAGATAAAGTAAAAGTAGAACTTTCACCTTATGATTTAACAAGGGGAAGAATTACTTGGAGAGGAAAATAATAATTTTTATAGATTACAAATTTTTATTTAGAAATTAACCCAAATACATAAAATATAAACTATTATAAAAATATAGTAGTTTGAAATTCAAGGAGGTGCGAAAAATGAAAGTAAGACCATCAGTAAAACCAATATGTGAAAAATGCAAAGTTATAAAAAGAAAAGGAAAAGTTAGAGTTATTTGTGAAAACCCTAAACATAAACAAAGACAAGGATAATCCTTAAAATGTTAATAACACAAATTAGGTAGCGGCTGGTAAACTAATAAAGTTTACATATCAAATTTGTGTTTATATATATGTCTTAAAAATTTTAAAGAGACTGGGGTAAACACCAGTAGCATTTCACCTTTAAAAAATTTAGGACAAACAAATAATTAAATAAATAAATTTGGAGGTGCAAAAAAAATATGGCTCGTATAGCAGGAGTAGACTTACCTAAAGAAAAAAGAGTAGAAATAGGACTTACATATATTTATGGAATAGGAGTATCAAGTTCTAGAAAAATCTTAGAAAAAACTGGTATCAATCCAGATACAAGAGTTAAAGATTTAACTGATGAACAAGTAAATAGTATAAGAAAAGCTATTGATGAATCATATACAGTTGAAGGAGATTTAAGAAGAGAAGTTGCTCTTAATATAAAAAGATTAACTGAAATAGGATGCTACAGAGGTTTAAGACATAGAAGAGGTCTTCCAGTAAGAGGACAAAGAACTAAAACAAATGCTAGAACTAGAAAGGGTCCTAGAAAATTAGTTAGTAAGAGTAAAAAATAATAAAAAAAGTCGATTATAATCAGCATCTTGCATATTTTTATTAATTAGACTTTAATGTACAAATAATAGTACATATTTGGACTACTTAATTCATAAAAATGCACAGTATACTAATTCTAATCAATTTTTAAATGTGTAAAATAATTTATGAAAAATGCACATCTTAATACTTTTAATTAATTTTATAAATTTATGAATAGTAAATAAATACAAAAAAGATAAATTTTTGTAGTATTAGAAAATCTGTATAAAAAGAAATAATGAAAAGTAGATTTACTATACAACAAAAATAAAGAAGTTCACTTAATTTAAAGGAGGGAATTTTAGAAAATGGCTAGAAATGTGACAACAAAAAAAGTTGCTAGAAGAAATAGAAAAAACATAGAAAAAGGTGCAGCACATATTCATTCTAGTTTTAATAATACAATAGTTACAATAACAGATACACAAGGAAATGCAATTTCATGGGGAAGTGCTGGAGGATTAGGATTTAAAGGTTCTAGAAAAAGCACACCATTTGCAGCAGGTCAAGTAGCTGAAACAGCAGCAAAAGCAGCAATGGAACATGGATTAAAATCAGTAGAAGTATTTGTTAAAGGACCAGGAGCTGGTAGAGAAGCAGCAATTCGTGCATTACAAACAGCAGGTCTTGAAATAAGTGCAATAAAAGATGTAACGCCAATACCACATAATGGATGTAGACCACCAAAAAGAAGAAGAGTATAGAAAAAATTTAGTAGATTGAAACAAGGGAAAATCATTTTCTCATAAGGGTAAGGAAAATTCATTAAACCCAAGTGAGAGAGATTAAGAGGTAAGTAGTGACCCTTGTCAAAAAAGAGAGAAAGGAGTAAAAATATAATGGCAAGATATAAAGACGAACAATGTCGTAGATGCCGTAGAGAAGGACAAAAATTGTTCTTAAAAGGTGATAGATGTTATTCAGATAAATGTAGTATTTCAAGAAGAAACTATGCACCAGGACAACATGGACAAAAAAGAGCAAAACTTTCTGAATACGGAACACAATTAAGAGAAAAACAAAAAACAAAAGCATATTATGGAGTTGGAGAAAAACAATTCAGAAAATATTTTGAAATGGCTTCAAATAAAAAAGGTGTAACTGGTGAAAACTTATTACAAATATTAGAAAGTAGATTAGATAATGTTGTATATAGATTAGGATTTGGAACATCAAGAGCACAAGCAAGACAATTTGTAAATCATGCTCAATTCGAAGTAAACGGAAAAAGAGTTGATATTCCATCTTATCTAGTAAAACCAGGAGATATTATAACAGTAAGAGAAAACAAAAAAGATAATTCAACAATAAAATTAAATGTTGAGGCATCTAATAGTAGACCAGTACCAGCATGGTTAGAAAAAGACAGTGAAAATTTAAGTGGTAAAGTAATTAGATTAGCTGTTAGAGAAGATATAGATATTCCAATCGAAGAACATTTAATAGTAGAGCTTTACTCAAAATAATAATGTTAAACGGTAGTTACACTATTTTAACAATATATATAAAATTTTACTTAAAGAAAAGAACTTATAAAGTTTTTAAGAGTTTGAGATATATTCTCGAATATTAGGAGGTAAAAATGATAGAATTTGAAAAGCCAAATATTGAATGTCTTGAGGTTGATGAAACAAATAATTATGCAAAATTTGTATGTGAACCATTAGAAAGAGGTTATGGAGTAACAATAGGAAATTCTTTAAGAAGAATATTACTTTCATCACTTCCAGGATGCGCTATAACAAGCGTTAAAATAGATGGAGCTTTACATGAATTTTCAACAATACCAAATGTTGTAGAAGATGTACCAGAAATAATAATTAATTTAAAAAATGTTAGATTAAAATTTGATGAAGTAGAAGAAAAAATCTTAAGAATTGATTTTAAAGGAGAAGGAGAAGTTACAGCAGCAGACATTATTACAGATGGAACTGTTGAAATACTAAATCCAGAATTACATATTGCTACAGTTTCAGAAGGTGGAAGCTTAGTAATGGAAATGACAGCTGATAAAGGTAGAGGTTACAATTCAGCTGAAAAGAATAAAAAACCAAATCAAGATATATCAGTTCTACCAATAGATTCAATCTATACACCGGTAAAGAAAGTAAACTACCAAGTAGAAAATACTAGAGTAGGACAAATGGTTGATTATGATAAATTAGTTATAGAAGTATGGACAGATGGAAGTTTAAAAGCTCATGAAGCTTTAAGTTTGGCAGCAAAAGTTATGACAGGACATTTAGAATTATTTATTGATCTATCAGAAGCTACAAAAAATACACAAGTTATGATAGAAAAAGAGGAATCTAAGAAAGAAAAAGTTCTAGAAATGTCAATTGAAGAACTAGAATTATCTGTAAGATCATTTAATTGTTTAAAAAGAGCAGGAATATCAACTGTTGAAGATTTAACAAATCGATCTGAATCAGATATGATGAAAGTTAGAAATTTAGGTAAAAAATCATTTGATGAAGTAACAGCAAAATTACATTCTTTAGGTTTAAATTTTGCATCAGAAGAAGAATAAAGAAAAAATTTTATATGGGTTACATATATTCATATGGGGAGGGAATATATATTGTCCTAATAGGATACCCTGGAGAAAGATGTATCCCCTGACATTAGTAAAGGAAGGTGAAATGAAGTGGCTACAAATAGAAAATTAGGAAGAACAACAGATATAAGAATGGCAATGCTAAAAACATTAACATCTGACTTAATTATGCATGGTAAAGTTGAAACAACATTAGCTAGAGCAAAAGAAGTAAAAGCAATAGCAGATAGTATTATTGCATTAGCAATAAAAGAAAAAGACAACTATGAAATGGTAGATGTTAAAGTAGTAAAAGCAAAATTAGACGAAAAAGGTAACAAAGTTACAGAATTAGTAAAAAGCAAAAATGGAAAAGAATATTTAAAAGTAGTTAAAGAAGAAACTACAGAAAAAAGACAAAAAGATATGCCATCAAGATTAAATGCAAGAAGAAAAATAATGAGAAAAGTTAACAAAGTAAAAGATAGTGAAGGTAATAAAATAGATTTACCATCAAAATTATTCAATGAAATAGCTCCAAAATATGCAGGAAAAAATGTTGGAGGATTTACAAGAATAATAAAAGCTGGTCCAAGAAGAGGAGACGGAGCAGAAGTAGCAATATTACAATTAATTTAGTGAATTGAACCCAAATTATTAGACAAAAGTTTAATGAGGAGGGTTATTTTTTTCTCTATTTAGGGCATTTCCTAAATAGAGCTATTATCTTAAAAAATAAAAAACAAATTGCACAAAAAAATTAAAAAATCATATAATAAACCATAGGAGGCAATATAATGGAATTTATAGCACATACTATATTTTGGACATTAGCCCTATATGGTTTATTTGAAATTATAAAAAATATTATATATATAACTACATATACAAAATTTAAATCAGATGGAATACATTTTATAATAGCAGTAAAAAATCAAGAAGAAGAAATAGAAGGCTTTATACGTTCGACAATGTTTAAAGTTTTATATGGAAAAGAAGAGTATTTAAAAAATATAATAGTAGCAGATTTGGAATCAACAGATAAAACTAAAACAATTGCTAAAAAATTAGAAAAAGAATATGACTGTCTTAAAGTTACTAATTGGAAAGAATGTAAAGATATAATAGATAATATTAATGATATTTAAACTCTATTATTTGATTATAGAAAGCAAGAAAAAATATTCGCTCTGTATTGAAAACATAAAGTTTTTATGATAAACTAGAACCACAGAAAAACTTATATAATACCAATATAAGTTTTTCTGTAAAATAAAGAAGGAGAAAAAATGGAACTAATAGGAGAATTACAGAGCATAATATATAGAAATGATATAAATGGATATACAATTGCTGAGTTTGAGACACAAGATGAATCTACAACGATAGTAGGATACTTACCATTTATAAATCCAGGGGACAACCTAAAATTAGAAGGAAATTATGTAGAACATAAAGAATACGGGATGCAATTCAAAATAAATACATTTGAAAAACTAATGCCCCAAACAATGAAAGCAATAGAAAAATATCTAGCAAGTGGAAATATAAAAGGTGTAGGAGAGGTAATAGCAAAAAGAATAGTAAAACAATTTAAAGAAGAAACTATAGAAGTATTAAAGAATGAGCCTTATAGATTAGAAATTATAAAAGGAATATCAAAAAACAAAGCAATAGAAATATCAGAAAGTTTTGTAGAAAATTGGGAAGTTTGGCAGATAGTAGGTTTTCTTGAAAAATTTGGTATAGGAGCAGAATATGCAAAAAAAGTTTTTGATTTGTATGGAGTAAATGCAATACAGCAAATAGAAGAAGACCCATATTTACTATTAGATGTAACAAGAGGAATAGATTTTAAGCAAATAGATAAAATGGCATTAGATTTAGGACTAGACTATACTGCTGAAAAGAGAATACAAAGCGGAATAAAATATGGATTAATAAGATGTACAAATAATGGACATTCATGTGTATTAAAAGAAAATCTAATTCATTTTGTTGAAGATTTATTAAATGTAAGTGAAGAACATATTGATAATGGATTAATAGATTTAAAATTAAAAAATGAAATAGTTATAGAGCAAAGAGAAAAAGATGAATGGGTATATTTAGATTATTTTTATAATACAGAAGAAGAAATAGCTTTTAGAATTTTAAGGTTGCAAAACGCAAAAAATATAAAAAAAATTAGTAATATAGAAACAAATTTGAAAAAAGTAGAAGATTTATCAAAAATAGAATTATCAGAAAAACAAAAAGAAGCAATTAATTTAATAAATGAAAATAATGTAGTGATAATAACAGGTGGACCAGGTACAGGAAAAACAACAATTATTAAAAGTATAATAGATATTTACGAAGAGAAGAAATATAAAGTAGTGTTATGTGCACCAACACGGACGAGCAGCAAAAAGAATGACAGAAACAACAGGAAAAGAAGCATCAACATTGCATAGGTTATTAGAAATAGGAAAAATAGATGATGATAGTTTATACAAAAATTCAAGCAATTATGAAGGAGCACCAATAGATGCAGATATAATAATAGTAGACGAATTATCAATGGTAGATATGTTTTTAATGAACTATTTGTTAAAATGTGTATATCTAGGGACTAAACTTGTATTAGTAGGAGATAGTGACCAATTAGCATCTGTAGGACCTGGAAATGTTCTAAAAGATTTGATTTCATCTGAGAGACTAACAACAGTACATCTAGATAAAATTTTTAGACAAGCTGCAAAATCAAAAATAATTTTAAATGCTCATAGAGTAAATAATGGTGAACCATTTGTATCAAGACAAGATGATGAGGTAGATAGTGATACAAAAGAAGACTTTTTCTATATAAAAGAACAATCACAAGAAAAAATGTTGTGGCAAGTAGTATCACTTTGTACAGGTAGATTGGAGAGATATGGAGATTATGACTTTTTCAAAAACATACAAGTACTAACTCCAACCAAAAAAACAATGCTTGGAACTAAAGAATTAAATAAGGTATTGCAACAACAATTAAATCCTAATATTGGTAATGTGCCAGAAAAGACAAGCATGGGAGCAATATATAGAAAAGGCGATAGAATAATGCAAATAAAAAATAATTATGATATTATTTGGGAAAAAGAAATAAACGGAAAAAAAGAACCAGGAAGCGGAATTTTTAATGGAGAAATAGGAACAATAACTAATGTAGACGAAAAAGACAAAATAGTAGAAATCCAGTTTGATGATGAAAAAGTAGCTTGGTATGAATTTTCAGAATTAGATCAAATAGAACATAGTTATGCAATAACAATACATAAAGCTCAACGGAAGTGAATTTGATGTAGTAATAATGGTTATAC
>CALXXK010000018.1 GCA_944392675.1 uncultured Clostridia bacterium | reverse complement strand
ATGGAACAAGGAGACATCTATAAAGGAGAATATGAAGGATGGTATTGTGTACCATGTGAGACATATTTTACAGAAACACAATTAGTAGATGGAAAATGTCCAGATTGTGGAAGAGAAGTTAAGTTAATGAAAGAAGAAGCATATTTTTTCAATATGAAAAAATATGCAGATAGATTATTAAAATATTATGAAGAACATCCAGATTTTATTAAACCTGAATATAGAAAAAATGAAATGATAAATAATTTTATAAAACCAGGTTTAGAAGATTTATGTGTAACAAGAACATCATTTGATTGGGGAATAAAAGTATTAAAAGACCCTAAACATGTAGTATATGTATGGTTAGATGCATTAACAAATTATTTAACAGCAATAGGGTATATGTCAGAAGATGAAACATTATTCAAAAAGTACTGGCCAGCGGATTTACAAATTGTTGGTAAAGATATAGCGAGATTTCACTTGATTTATTGGCCAATATTTTTAATGGCATTAGACTTACCACTTCCAAAAACAATACTAGTGCATAACTGGATTATGATGAAAGATGGAAAAATGTCAAAGTCTAAAGGTAATGTAATATACCCTGAAGACTTAATAGAAAGATATGGATTAGATGCAACAAGATATTTCTTATTAAGGGAAATGCCAGTTAATCAAGATGGATTATTCACACCAGAAGCATTTGTAGAAAGATATAATTTTGATTTATGTAATGACTTAAGTAATTTGTTAAATAGGACTGTTTCAATGGTTAATAAATATTATAATGGAATATTACCAGAGTATAATGGAACTCCAAATGATGTAGATAAAGAACTAGAGGAATTTACTAAAAAACAAGTAGAAGAGTTTGAAAAAAAATGGAACAATTATGAAATAGCAGTTAGTATACAAGAAATATGGAATCTTATTTCAAGAACAAATAAATATATAGATGAAACACAACCATGGGTATTAGTAAAAGAAAATCAAGATGAAAAATTAAAATCTTGTATGTATCATTTGGTAGAAAACTTGAGAAAAATTGCAATTTTAATAAGTCCATTTATGAGAGAAACAGGTGAAAATATACTAAGACAATTAGGTATAGAAGATAAAAAACTTAAAACATGGAATTCATTATATGAATATGATAAATTAACAAATATTAAAGTTATAGAAAAAGGTGAGCCTATATTCATGAGGTTGAATATGGAGGAAGAGGTTGAATATATAAAAAATTTAATGAAAGGATAAATTTAAAAAATTAAATTGGGAGCTAAAATACGAAAGATAAAAACTTTAGTAAATGTTGTATTTATTAAAGTTTTATTATATTATAGGGAATGCAATTTTTTATAATGCAATAAATAAGTTTTACTAATAAATGTACTATATATGTTTTTTGAATGCTATTATTGTGTTTACTAGAATTCAAAAATACAAACTTACTAGAAGAATAATCAAAAGAAATATATAAGAGGATTTAATATAATGAAATATAATAATATATATAAAATAGATACAGAAAACAAAAGAACAAAATCAGAAAAAAACAAAATTTTAATAATTCTAATATCAATATTAACAATTATTTTATTATTAATAATATTAATATATTCAATAGATACTATCAAAAGATATGATGTATATAAAGATTATGAAGCACAATTGATATCATTAAATGAAGAAGAACAAAAGAAACAAGAACAAATAGCAATAGAGCAAGAAAATCTAAGACAAGCCAAAATTCCTAAATTAACAGAAGAAGGAATACAAAATGTTGAAAAAATATATAATTCAGAAACCAAAAGAGTATTTTTAACATTTGATGATGGACCATCTACGGTAACGACAACAATTTTGGATATATTAAAACAACAAAATATTAAAGCAACATTTTTTGTATTAGGTTCAAGAGTAGAAGCAATGCCAGAAGTAGTTGCAAGAATGTATGAAGAAGGGCATTACATAGCAAACCATGGATATTCACATGTATATGAAACGATATATGCATCACCACAATCCGTATTAGATGAATTTAACAAATGCAATGATGCAGTAAAAACAGCAATAAATGTTCCAGAGTATAATTCACATCTATTTAGATTTCCAGGAGGATTAGTAGGTGGAAAATATGCTGAAATAAAAGCACAGGCAAAAAGTTTATTAAACCAAAATAATATTGTAAATGTTGATTGGAATGCATTGATAGGAGATTCTGAAAAAAACAATGCAACAGTAGAATTTTTATTACAAAGAATGAAAGAAACTGTTGGAACAAAAAATAGTGTAGTAATATTAATGCATGATGCACAAGCAAAGAAAACAACAGTGGATGCATTACCTCAAGTAATTCAATATTTAAGAGAACAGGGATATGAATTTAAAAATTTTTATGATATTATAAAATAAATACAAATCCAATATGAGGGGAGTAAAAAAAGTGTCTAAAAAGAAAGTAAAAAGAGAATATGATATAGAAGAAAAATTAGAATACATAGGATTAGATTTGGATAATATACCAGATAAATTTATGGAATTTGAACCATTAGAATTTAGAATACCTAAATTCTATGATGAAAAGCAATATAAACAGTATAGATATGTTCCAGTAAATGATATACAAATATTAATTACTCCAACAAATAGATCAGATGATTTAAAGTTAAAATATAAAAAAGCTCAACCATTTTTTGAATATTTAGATAGTGAACATGAAGAAAACATAGAAAATTATACAACTTTTTTGAGAATGTTAAAGGATGTTAATGTAGACGATATTGAAAAAATAGAAGAAGAACAGGAAAAATTAAATCAAAAAATCCCATTTAAAATAAAATTTGAAGGAAATTATTTGTGGCAAATATATTATTCAGAACATACTAACAAATATTTTATGTTAGTTCCAACAGAAGATAGTGATTATTCAACATTTTTCTATTTAATAAAAAAGCAAATAGAAAATAATGCAAACGATAAAATATTTGTACCAGTAAGAAACTTAAATTATAGCACAAAATACTTTAAAAAATCAGAATTTGAGGATATATCAAATTACTTGTGGCTATTTACAAAAGATTGGCCTTTTATATATGAAGTATATAATAAGAAAAATGAAATGAGTCTAATCATAATAGGCGAAACAGAAGTATATGAAAATATAAAAAGTCCATATAGAATAAAAATTAGAAATGAAAAAGAAGCAAGACAATTATATAGAAAATTAAAAGCTATGTTTATATTACAAACCGAATTGCCAGAATATTATACTTTTAAGACAAACATAAATAGAAAAGGAAGCATAGATTTTTATCATGGAGATAATATAATTGAATATGAGAATATGTCACAATGGATAAATGAAGAATGTAAAATGGGAATACCAAAAAATGAGGTAGCAGAAGAAGTAATAGAAGAAAGCAATAACAAATTAGAAAAATTAAAAAATATAGCAAAAAAGCAAGAAGAGGAATATTTAGCGAAAGAAAAACAGATTACAACATTTTTAGAATGTAAAAAGTCTTTTTTTGGAAAATTTAAATATTATTTTAAATATGGAAAAAAGAAGAATAAAGAAATTGTAGAAGAAAAACTAGAAGAAGAAGAAAATGTACCACAAAAACATAAAACTAAAGAGTTTCATAAAAAAGATAATTATACAATAGAAGAGCTAATTGAAATATATAAGAAATATGAAGAAAAAGAAAATTTATTAAAAAATATAGTAATGGACATAAATGCTTTGAAATTAAAAAACAAGAATACTAAGAAAAAGATAGAAAATGCAACAGCTTTTATAAAAGAAATAGATAATCATAAAAAAAGTATTTTTGAATTTTGGAAATATAGTAATAAAGATGAGGTGGCAACACTTACAGAAGGAGAAACAGAAGAAGTAAATATAATTAAAAAGATAACAAAAACATTTAACTATAAAGATGATTTTGAAGAATTTGGTAAAACTATGGACAAAGTTCAAAGAAAAGCTTTAAATAAAAATGAGACAGACGGTGTATTTTTAACTACAACTAATATATTAGATATATTAAATAGTGTGAAAAATAATGAAGTATCAAAAAAGGATATAGAACAAAATTTGAAAGAACTTAAAGAAGAAGCGGAAGATGAAAATATTTTAATGGAAAATGAAGATTTTAATATATTTGGAGGAGCTTTAAAAGAATCAACTAAAGTCTCAAAAATAGCTAATAAAAAACATAGGGAAACACAAAAAAATAAATTTAATATATTAGATATAGATAAAACAACAAAACCATTAGGATATAAATTATCATTAGAGCAAGCAATAGAGCAAATAAAAAAAGCAATAAGCAAAGTAGTTGTTTCAGAAGATTTACCAGTATATAAGGCTATGGAAAATGAAAAAATTATACCTACATATTTTAATGTATTTAATATAAATCCTGAAGAAGAAGTAAAAAAATTACTTGAATTAGAAGGAAATAAAGCAAAATTATATAAATTCAATTTAATAAGAGGTATTAATGCCGTAAGTTTTACAAATTGCATTTTTTATGATAATCAAAATAAGACATTACCTGTAGGACAAGATATATCTAACAAAATATTAATAGATATGACAAAAATGAAATTAAAATTGAAAGAAAAGAAAGTTTTTAAAGTTCTAGAATTTGAAGATGAACAAAATGATTTTTCAAATGTAAAAATAAAAACAATAATGTTAGTTGAATATAATACTGAAATAAAACAGAAAACTAATAAAAATTAGAATTTATATAAAAATGATGATTTTTTAACAAAAGTATGATATTATGATTGCATAATATAAAAGAAAGGTTAAAAAGGTGGTACAAATGAGTAAAAAGAAAACTGTATTTTATGTAATAGCTATAATAGTAGTTATACTAATAGTATTACTAGGATTACTATATGGACTTAATCTTATAGGAAATCAAAATTCAGTAAAAGGAGAGCAAAAAGGAGAATATCAACAAAGTAATATAAACAATGAAAATAGACAAAAAGACAATAATCAAAATCCAATTAATATTGCATTAACAATGGATGACGAAATAGCAAGAGATACAGCTTGGTGTGGTACATTCCAATTAATATGGAATGATTTAAAAAATGATGTGGTAAAGCAAGATATTGTATTTAATCCTCAATTGAAAGTTGTAGAAAATCTAAACAAAGGAAGTTTTAATACAACACAAATTTCAGACAGTTCATATTATAAAGCACAAGGTATACCAACACAAGAATTAAAAAAGCAAATAGAAAACGGAATAAAAGAAAAGTTTAACGAAACAAGTGACATATTAGACGATTTTGTATTTGATGGAAATCCTGATAGATATTTTCTTTATGCAATGTTAAAGAAAGAATTTGAATTTGAAAATGAATTTGATGAATTAGACAATGGTAAGTTTGGAGAATATGACGATGTAGAATATTTTGGAATAAATTCAAATTCAAATGAATTACTAAGAAATCAAGTACAAGTATTATACTACAATTCTAAAGAAGATTTTGCAATAAAATTATTAACAAAACAAAATGACGAAGTAATAATAGCAAGAGAAAATGAAGGAAATACATTTAATGAAATATATAATGACGTAAAAAACAAACAGGCAAATTATCAAGGAAGCGCAGAACTTTCAGAAGCTGATAAATTAAGAATACCAAAAATAAATTTTGATATTAAAAAGGAATTTGAAGAATTAGAAAATAAGGAATTTGAAACCGCCGAAGGAGAGGTAATGTTTATAGAAAAGGCATTACAAACAATAGAATTTGAATTAGATGAAAAAGGTGGAAGAATTGAAAGTGAAGCAGGAATGATGGTAAATAAAATGGCTATTCTTCCTGAAGAAAGTGAACCAAGAGAATTTATAGTTGATGATACTTTTACAATTTTCTTACAAGAAGAAGGAAAAGAAATGCCATATTTCTGTGCAAATATAGATGATATTACAAAATTCCAAGACTAATAATTTATTAATGTAACTTAAAGCAAAGATATAATATATAATATTTTATGAAATTACGAATGCGAATGAAATAATATTAGAAATTATTAAGGTATCTAATAGGAGAATCTCAAACTTGCTTTGAGAAGTGCCTATTAGATACCTTTAAAATTTCTATATGATGTAATGTTAGCCGAGTAATAAATAAAATATTATATATTATATCTTTGCAGTAACAAAATAAAATAATTTATTATTTTTTGTAACAAAATTATTTTTCTTCACACATATAAAGTGAAAGGGGGAAAAGTTATGCAGGATATAGAGGAAATATATCAAAAATATGCTGGAATAGTATATAAATACATATTCTGCTTAACAGAAAACGAAAACTTAGCAGAAGAAATTGTCCAAGAAACTTTTTGTGTAGCAATAAAAAACATAAATAAATTCAGAGGGGATAGTAAAATTTCTACATGGCTTTGCCAAATTGCTAAATATATTTGGTATGAAAAACTAAGAAAACAAAAAAAGCAAAAAGAAATTCCAATAGATGAATTAGAAAATACAGTATTATTAGAAAATTTTGTTGAAGAAGAAATCTTTCAAAAAGAAGACAAAATAGAATTATTCAAAAAGATGCAAAAATTAGATGAACAAACTAGAAATGTAATGTACTTAAGAATACTTGGAGATTTAAGTTATGAAGAAATAGGCGAAGTTATGGGGAAAACATCAAATTGGGCAAGAGTAGTATTTTTTCGTGGAAAACAAAAAATAAAGGAGGAAAATAAAAATGAAGAGAGAATGTGAGATAGTACAAGATTTGTTATTTAGTTATAATGATGGAGTTTTGAGTAAATCATCTATAGAATTAGTAGAAAATCATTTAAAAGATTGTAAGGTATGCCAAGATAAATTAAAAGAAATACAATTAGATAATAATAAAAATAATGATGAAAAAAAAGAAGTTGATTATTTAAAAAATGTAAGGAAAAAACTTGATAAAAAAACAAAAATAATTACCATATCAACAATTTTACTTGTGATAATTATAATATTAAATATTGCTGTTTTTGTGAATTATAACAATGTAGCAAGTAATATCCAGATATTTATGGAAAACGATATAACACAAGAAGAATTATCACAAATAGAACAAAAAATTATAGATAATTATAAAGATATAGAAATCACATATAATTCTAGCGAAGATGAATTAAACAGTATGAAAGAAAAATTTGGAGATAATCAAAACTTATTAGCAGGCTATAATGAAAGTAATAATCCATTTCCAGCATCATATATAGTAAAAGCAAAACTAAAAGATGTAAATAATATTAAAAGAGATGTAGAAAATTTGGATGGTGTAAAAAAAGTAACTACATATATAGAAGAAAATCCTTATTTATTATTTTTGTTACAAATAATTAATTAAAAAATCTATACATTGATTTTTAATTTAAAATGATGGAAAGTTATATATTATATTTTTCGCTATCCCAACACTTTACATACTGTAAATAAATCAACGATTACAGTTGTATCGTTGATTTATTTAACATTATGTATCGTGTCGGTCCCCACGAAACTCGCTTAAAATATAATATATAACTTTCCATCATTTTAAATTAAAATCAAATAAATTTATAAAAACTATTGACTTTGAGTTGACTCCAAGTAATATAATATGAATGTAAAATAAAAGGTATGAAATACTAAATAAAGGTTTATAGGTAAAACCTTATTAAAAACCTAAATATATTATACAAGGAATGTGATTAAAGATGAAAAAACAAACAGCTGGTAGAGAACAATTAGGAGAATTTGCTCCTAAATTTGCAGAATTAAATGATGATGTATTATTTGGAGAAGTATGGTCAAGAGAAGACAAATTATCATTAAGGGATAGGTCATTAGTAACAATATGTATATTTATGGGAAAAGGAATGGTAGACAATTCATTAAAATATCATTTAATTAATGCTAAAAACAATGGAATAACAAAAAATGAGATGGCAGAAATTATAACACATGCAGCATTTTATGCAGGATGGCCAAATGCTTGGGCTGTTTTTAATTTAGCAAAAGAAGTATATGCAGATGACAGCACAAATGAAGAACATGGAGGAATGTTTGGAATAGGAGAACCAAATACAGGATTTGCACAATATTTTATAGGAAATTCATATTTAAAACCTTTAACAGATCCAGCAAAATCAAGTATATTTATTGCTAATGTAACTTTTGAACCAAGTTGTAGAAATAACTGGCATATACATCATGCTACAAAAGATGGAGGTCAAATACTTATTTGTGTTGATGGTGAAGGTTGGTATCAAGAAGAAGGAAAGCCAGCACAAAGTTTAAAACCAGGAGATGTAGTGGTAATTCCTGCAAATGTAAAACATTGGCATGGTGCTAAAAAGGACTCATGGTTTAGCCACTTAGCCATAGAAGTACCAGGAGAAAATACTTCAAATGAATGGTGTGAACCTGTAAATGATGAGGAATATAATAAGCTATAATCGAAAGGAATAAGATTAAAAATGACAATATCAGAAGTAAGTAAAAAATACAATTTAACACCAGATACAATTAGATATTATGAAAAAATTGGATTAATACCAAAAGCACCAAGAACAAAATCAGGAATTAGAGATTTTGATGATGAAACATGCAGATGGATAGAATTTATAAAATGTATGAGAAGTTCAGGAATGTCAATAGATGTACTTACAAAATATGTGGAATTGTTTAGGCAGGGAAAAGATACTGCAGGAGAAAGAAAAAATTTGTTAATAGAGCAAAGAAATAAACTTTTAAAAAAACAAGAAGAAATACAAGCCACAATACAAAGACTAGATTATAAAATAAAAATATATACAGAAATAGTAGAAGGAAAAAGAAAAGACTTTTTAGAAGAACCTTAGAAAAAAATATAAGAGGTAACTTGCCATCATTTTAAATGTTATAACTCAGCCCTAGTACTATTTGATAAACTTAAAAAATTATCAAATAGTACTAGGGCTGAGCAATAAATTTTAAATTAAGAATTGAAGATTTTTTTATTTTTTATTAATTGTCTAGTTTTTTTATATAATATATGTTAGAATATTTTTAAATTAGAAAATAAGATGGGAGGTTTTTATGAAATTAGTAGTAAAAAAACTAATATTTTTCCTACTATTATTTATGGGATTTATAATTTTAGGAAATGTAAAATCAAATGCATCAGGCAATTTATTTTTAAATGATTTGAATTTTGATGTGAATGTCAATACAGATGGAAGTATGGATGTAACCGAAACATGGGATATAGACATAGAAGACACAAACACATTATTTAAAACATTTAAAACAGATAGTACTAAATATTCTGATATATCAAATGTAAAAGTAGTAGATATAACTAATGGTATAAATAGACCATTTAGGAAAATAAATACAATAATGTATCATGTTACAGAAAATTGCTACTATGGAAAAATAAACTCAGATGGTAATTTCGAAATTGCTTGGGGAGTTGGAATGGATAATAGTAGTGGAGATAGAAAGTATCAAATTACATATACTGTAGAAGATGCAATTGCTAAGTATAATGATTATGCAGAATTATACTGGCAGTTTGTGGGAGATGATTTTGAAGTAAATGCTAGAAATATTTCTGGAACAATAACATTGCCACAAAGTGCTGTAAATAAGGATGAAATAAAAGTATGGGGACATACTGAAGGTTTAAATGGAGAAATATATGTTACAGATTTAGATACTATTCAATTTAATTTAAAAGGATTTAATTCAGGGAGATATGTAGAGATTAGAACACTTTTTCCAACCGAAATGATTGTATCATCAGCTAGAACCAAGAATATAGATATACTAGATAGTGTAATAGAAGAAGAAACAGTATGGGCGAATGAAGCAAATGCTAAAAGAGCAAGAAGAGATATAATAAATATTGTAATTATTGTTGGTATATATGCTATTGCTTTATTAGTATCAATTCTATGTATAAGAAAAGCAATTAAAATATATAATGAACAAAAAGGAAATAAAGCATATGTACCTGAACAAGAATTAAAATATTTTAGAGAATTACCAAGACAAGATGCGACTCCAGCACAGGCGTTAAAAATATATAAAGAATTGCATGTGGGATTTCCTTCAAATGATTTAGGAAAGGTTGTTTCAGCAACATTATTAGATTTAAATTTAAAAAAATATATAAATTTCAAAGTAGAAAAAGAAAAAAGAAAAGAGAAAATAATTATAAACATATTAAATGCAAATGCAAATGAAAGTGATTTACCAGAAGACGAAAAAGCAATATTAAACTTTTTAATAGGAGCATGCGAAAAAGATAGTAATCAAATTACAGTAAAAGAATTTAAAAAGTATATATCAAGAGCAGCACAAACTAATATACTAAAAGAATTTAAAACTCGTGTAGACATGTATACGAAAGATGAATTAGTAAATTTAGGATTATATGATAAAGATCAGGAAAGAATAGCTAAAAAACATACATCAGCGATAGGAGAATTTATGATTACATTATTTTTTGCAATATTTATAACATCAATAATAATTTCAGAAATAAATACAATTTTTATTGGTGCTATTGCAATAGTAGTAATATCTACAATAATATCAATGATTATAGTAGAAAAAGCGAAAAAGAAAGTAAATGTATATACACAAAAAGGAGTAGATGAAAGAGAAAAATGGAAAGGTCTAAAAAAATATATGGAAGACTTTTCAATGCTTGATGAAAAAGAAGTACCAGATATAGCATTATGGGAACATTTTTTGGTATATGCTACTGTATTCGGAATAGCTGAAAAAGTATTAAAACAACTAAAAGTAGTGTATCCAGATTTAGAGCAAAACTTAGATGTAAACACATATACATATATGCATATAATGTTACATACTAACTTTTCAAGCAGTTTTTCAAATGCAATTAGTACATCAATGTCTTCTGCATACTCATCATCTACAGGAGGAGGCGGCGGCTTCTCTGGTGGCGGAGGCGGCGGCCGGAGGACGGCGGAGGTGGTGGCGGAAGATAACCACTACCTAATTAAATAATTTCAAATTTTATAGATATAATGAATAATTATTATTGCAAAAAGTTATTATTTGTTATATATTATATAAAAAATGAGAGGGGAATGTTTATGAAGAAAAAAGGATTGATTATAGGAATAATAGTCTTAATAGTTGTATTAATATTAGGATGGATAGGATGGACAGTATATGACCAATTAAAACAAGAAGAAATACTAAGACAAGAAGTATCAGAAATAGAATCAGCAATGGATAATGTTACAGTAGAAGAAACAGATGTACAAAATCTTGAGGGCGTAACTTCAAAACTAGACGAAATAAAAACAACAGGAGATTGTGCAATTGTAGAACAAGCAATTAAAGAATGTTTTAAAGACATTATTAATACTGCAATAGATATTTCAGATATCTTAAAAGAAGAACAAATACAAAACATGTTGAGTGCGGAAAATTACCAAACTGATGGTCCAGAGTTTATAAATTCAACAGCATATATAAGTGATGTAAAAACTAGAATAGAAGAAGAAAAAAATAGATTTTTGAACTTATGCACAGAAGAAACCGTAATGTCATATATAAATCAAAAAACAGATGATGAGTATTTAGTAGATTTATATAGAGAAATTATGATTGGTGAAGGAGAAATAATAAAACAAGAAGATAAAGAAAATTTTGAAACATCATTAGAGCAAGTAAATAGAATATTAGATGTTGAAGAACAGATAATTAATTTGTTAAAAAATAATAAAGGAAATTGGACTATCGAAAATAATCAAATAATGTTTAACTCAAATCAATTGGTACAGCAATATAATGGATTATTAAATGAATTACAATAAAAAGCTACAAATAAGGAAACAGTAACAACGGTTAATATTGCAAGTTCGAAAAATAATAAATTTGAATTTTACAAAAAAACATGTTATAATAGAAAACGTAGAAAGGTTAAAAATGGTGATGAAATGAAAATTACTAATAAATCAACAAAAGTAAATTAAAAAACACACACTTTTGAAAGGTTTATTAGTCATGGAAATTTTTATTACAAAAAAGATATAGTAAAAATATTTATATAATAAAAAATAAATCCTTCTTTAGTGTGAATAAAGGAGGAATTTTTTATGTCAAAAATAAAATTAATAAATGTGAGTAAAAGTTTTGGAGAGAAAAAATTATTCGAAATAGATAATTTGGAAATTTTAGAAGGTCAAAAAATAGGAATAGTAGGTAAAAATGGGACTGGTAAATCTACATTTTTAAATATTATTGCAAATAAAATACAACCGGATACCGGAAAAATAGAAACAAAAGGAAAAATATCATATATAAATCAATTAGATAATATTGAAGAAAATAGATTTTCTAAAATAAGTGGTGGAGAAAAAATGCTAGAAATAATAAAAAATAAAATTAAAGAAAATCCAGATATATTATTAGCAGATGAACCATCAACAAATCTTGATATTTTTAATGTTCAATACCTAATAAAACAATTAAAAGAATATAAAGGAATATTATTAATAATCTCACATGATAGAAGTGTTTTAGACAATATTTGTGATTATATAATCGAGATAGAAAATGGATGTATAAAAAAATATAAAGGTAATTACACAGATTACAAAATGCAAAAAAACATGGAAAAAGCAAGAAAAAAATTTGAATATTTTCAATATATTAGAGAAAAAGAAAGATTGCAAAAAGCCATAATAGGAAGCAAAAATAATGAAAAAAGTATAAAAAAAGCGCCTAAAAGAATGGGAAATTCAGAAACTAGATTACATAAAAGAGAGGCGACAGAAAAAAGAGAAAAGTTAGAGCAACATTCAAAAGCACTTGAGACTAGATTAAAACAGCTACAAGAAAAAGAAAAGCCAGAAAAAGAATATAGTATATATTTTCAAATACCAGAAAATCTAAAAATAAGAAGTAAAGAAATAATTAAAAGTGATAAATTTTCTTTAACAATTCAAGGAAAACAATTGTTAGTAGACACAAAATTTTATATACCAACAAATAAAAAAATAGCAATAATAGGCAAAAATGGAGTAGGTAAAACTAGTTTTATAAAAAGAATAATAAATAAAGATGAACAAATAAACATTAATCCACAAGCAAGTATAGGGTATTTTAGCCAAAAATTAGATAATCTTGATGAAAATTCAAATGTATTAGAAAATGTTATAAAAGATAGCGTTCAAGACGAAAGAACAGTTAGAAATATTTTGGCAAGTCTTTATTTAAAAGATGATAAAGTATATAGCAATGTAAAAGATTTAAGTGGTGGAGAAAAAGTAAAAGTAGCACTAGCAAAAATACTTGTATCAAATGCAAACCTTTTAATATTAGACGAACCAACAAATTTTTTAGATATAGAATCAATAGAAGGTTTAGAAAATTTAATAAAAGCATATACAGGTACGGTTTTAGTCATTTCTCATGATAAAGATTTTATAGATAATGTGTGTGACAATATTATTTTAATAGAGGATAAAAATATAAAACAATATGAAGGAAATTATTCACAATATTTGACATTATCTCAAAATAGAAGAAATAAAAAGATTATAAGCAATGATAGAATCTTATTAGAATTCAAATTGACAAAATTGAATTCTGAAATAGCATTAGTAAAAGATGAGAAGGAAAAAGGACAATTAGAAAATGAAAGAAAAAGCATAATAGAACAATTAGCTAATATTAATTAAAATAATGTTGTAATATTAATTAAAATAATGTTGTAATATTAACCTTTTTTTGATATTATACAAAAAAAGGGGTTGATTAGATGAATAAAATGTTAAAATATATTTTGATTATCATAGTTTTTACAATAATATTTAGTATAATATTTATATTCATGAATAGACAAAAAGAAGACCTATTATATAGAAACAAAACAGGAACATTAGAAAAAGTAGAAGAAAAGCAAGAAAACATGAATAATATAAAAAATGTGAGTATGGAAATAAAAGAAGGAACATTAACAAAAACAGGGGCAACTGTTGTGATTACAGACAAAAATGAAACACCATATTCATATGGAGAATGGTTTAGAATAGATGAAAAAGACGGAGATAAATGGAAAGAAGTAGAACAAATTACAGATAATTATGCTTTTAATGATATAGCCTATCTTATTGGAGAGGATGGAATGCTAGAAGAAAAAATAGATTGGTCAGAATTATATGGTGAACTTGAAAATGGGGAATATAGATTGGTAAAAGAGCTTTATATAAATGGATATAATTATTTTTCAGTAGAATTTACAATAGAATAAAAAATATTATGAATGATAAATTTTTTGTACAATAAAATTATATATAAGGAAGATAATTTGCTGTTAAAAGCAATTGTGTATAATAGAAAATATATTAAAAAACGATACTAAATTATCATAATTTCTAATTTAAATAATAAAATTAGAAATAGATAAATACAGTAATATATTATTTTGTATAAAGACTAGTGGCTTAAATATTATAAATGTTACTAACAGATAAATGAATATAATAGAAAAGTGCAAAAAAAAATTGTTATAAATTGACGAATTATATAATTTATGATAATATTAAAAAAAATAAAAGGAGGAGGTTTATTTATGTTAGGAAAATCATATTATGGTTATGGTAGTTCATCATCTATTGACAGCATGATTGGTAGTTCTGTATGGTTAATTATTGCTTTAGTATTAGCAATAGTAGGAGGAATTTTAGTATATTTCTTATTCCTAAGCAAAAAGAATGAAGGGAAATTCAAAGGATTTCTTGGATGGCTATATGATTTCTTATCATTCAAAAAGATGTTTTTAGAAGCACTATTAAAAATAACATATTTAATATTAGCTATTTATGTAACATTATCATCTTTTGCTTTAATAGGAACAAATTTCTTTATTTTCTTATTAGTATTAATTTTAGGAAATGTACTTGTAAGAGTTATATATGAATTCTCTTTAATACTATTAGTAATTTGCAGAAATACAACTGATATAGCAAAAAATACATCAAAAAAATCAGAAGATAAACCAGAAGAAAAGGAATAATATTTTTTATTGCACTACAAGTAATTGATATTACTTGTAGTTTTTTTTGATAGAAGTTTTTTCATTTACTATTCAAAAAAAGAGCTTTATTTTAACAAAAGTTATAATATTTATTGTAATATAGTATTTTCTGTTAATTAATATAGTGATTATTATAAAGAACGATAGAATATATTTAATTACTAGTTGAAAAATAATAATGTTTTTGATATTATTTTGAAGGTTAAATAAAATAAAAGATTTACTATGTGATTTTTAAAGCTAAACGAGAAAGGAATGTATTTTAAAATGATAGATTTAGGTAATAATATAAAGAAAATAGAACTTAAGGACATCAAAGATATCTTTAAAGAGAGAAGGAGAGATACCAATAAAGGAGATTATGGTACTGTAGGAATAATGGGTGGTTCTTTAGAATATTCAGGTGCAATAAAGTTGGCAAATATGAGTGCTGTAGCTGTAAGAAGTGGTTGTGGAATTGTAAGAGTTATAGTTCCAAAAGATATAGCCATCGTGATTGCACCATATTTATTAGAGCAAACTTTATACCCATTAGATTATAATAGTAAAAATCATATGGCTATGTCTGATAAAGAAATAGAAAAAGCCACACATAAATTAAATGCACTGGCTATTGGTATGGGATGGGGACAAGACCAAGAATATATAAATATACTTAAAAAATTGATAAATACATTCAGCTACCCTATTGTTATAGATGCAGATGGATTAAATACATTAGCAAAAATGGATTTAAACATTTTAAAAAATGCAAAAAATAAAATTATATTAACACCTCATTTAAAAGAATTTGAAAGATTGAGCAAAAAAAGTATAGAGCAAATAAAGCAAGATAAAATAAAAATTTCAAAAGAATTTGCAAAAACATATAATGTAATTCTTTTATTAAAAGGAGAAGAGACAATTATAACTGATGGAAATATTGTATATGTAGTAGATAGAGGATGTGCTGGAATGGCTACAGCTGGAAGCGGAGATGTATTATCTGGAATTTTAGTTGGTTTATTGGGATATCAAAACCCTAATATTTTAACTATAGCAGGAGGAGCTTTTCTAGCAGGTGCAGCAGGAGAACTAGCCCAAAAAGAATTTACAGATATTTCTATGAGAGCTTCTGATACAATCAAATACATACCTAAGGCTATCAAATATATAAGAGGGGACGTTCCTTAAATCCCTAAAATTCGGGAATATGGGGACGGACCTCTAGGGAATTTGGGGACGGGGCTTAAAAT
>CALXXK010000017.1 GCA_944392675.1 uncultured Clostridia bacterium | reverse complement strand
CATAAAATCATTTTAGAAATTCTTATATTCCGTATTGAGCCGAAAAATTTATGAAATATTAATATATCAACATTTTACATATTAATTTTAAACTGTGACTTATAACCACAATACTGAACAAATTTATTTTTTTTTATATAAATACTAGACTTTTTATTTATTATTGTGATATCATTAATAAAGTTCAAAAGATTAAATTTTAGGAGGTTTTCTAGATGATAAGATCAAATAAAAAAATATTAATTATACTAGTTATTTTATCTAGTTTATTACTTTTTTGGAATAATTTTATATATGCTGTAGATTTAAATTCAATAGATGAAAACAATACTTCTACAAATGATACTTCTAATGTTTCAGAAGATTCAAATGTTGTAGAAGAAGATGAAAACACAATTCAAGATGAAAATGTATCTAATACTGAAAATTCAACAAATGATACAAATACAAGTAATGATACATCTTCTAATAGTGTGACAGATAATACTTCTGTAAATGATACAACCCCAACTACTGTAAGTAATGTTAGTAATGTTTCTGATACTGAATTAGGCATAACTGAAATATTACTTATATTCTTAATCGTTATAGGTATTTTACTTATATTACTTGCAATAGCTATTTTAATAAGATTAAAAAAATAATTTTCCAAAAATAGACTCATTTTGAAAATATTTCAAATGAGTTTTTTTCTTTGTTTTTTATAAAAAAATAGCTTTATTTATTGATTTAGTAGTGTTTTTAATTCAATTTTCTATTATGAATATTTTTCTACATTTTTTTCATACTATTAATAAACGTTTTTACGTTGTATAGAAAATATAGGAGGAAAATTATGAATAAGAAATTATTAATTGGTCTAATGACTGCTATAATTCTTGTGTTTTCATCTTCTTTATGTTTTGCAAATGATGCTTTAAATGATGCTGCACATGGAGCTCAAAACGTAGTTGGAGGAGCTGAAAATGCCATAAAAGATACTGTAAATGGTGCTGCAAATATGACAAAAGACATGACAAATAAAGCTGAAAACGGAATGAACAATGTAACAGAAAATATGAAAGATAACGGTGATAATAATACTACTAGAAAAGATACTAATAATGAAACAAGAACAGATAATAATTACACAGCTGTAAGAACTTCTACAGAAGGCTCAACAACTTTTATGGGAATGAATGCCACAACTTGGACTTGGCTAATTATTGGTATTGCCGCAATTGCTATTATTGCTCTTGTTTGGTATTATTCAGCTCAATTTGCAAATTCAAATTATAAAGATAGAGATTAAAAATTTATTTTTAATACCTTTTAAAATCTTTAGATTTATGCTATAATAAATTAAATTTGATTTTAAGAGGTATTAAAAATGAATACAAAATTAATAGCAAAAAATCCAACTGCATATCATAATTATTTTATTGATGATAAATTAGAAGCTGGTATAGTATTATCAGGAACAGAAATTAAATCAATTAGAGCTGGAAAAGTTAACTTGAAAGATAGTTATGCTATTATAAAAAATGGAGAGGTTTTTATAATAGGTATGCACATTAGTCCTTATGAACATGGAAGTATTTTTAATAAAGATCCTTTACGTGATAGAAAATTACTTTTAAATAGAAAAGAAATAAATAAATTAATTGGTTTAACAAAACAAAAAGGATTCTCTCTTGTCCCTATTTCTTTATATTTTAAGGGTAGTTTTGTTAAATTAGAATTAGGTATCGGTAAAGGTAAAAAATTGTATGACAAACGTCAAGATATTGCTAAAAAAGATGCTCAAAAACAAATCGCTATTAATTTAAAAAATAAGCAATACATGTAAGTAATTTTTAAATTGTGCCGCTGCTGGAGCATAGCGACTTTTCTACAATAGGAAAGGATAATTTACTATTGTAGAAATCAAAAAGACTAGAGATTTTATAATTCTAGTCTTTCTTTTGAGGCTTTTTTTGCTTGATTTATTAATGCATTCTTTTTTACAGCATTTTGTCTTACTTTAAATAAAATTTCTTTATACTGTTCTTTAGTTAATTTGTTTTCTTGTATTAAACTTTCTATTAAACTTCCTATTTCTGTTGTATTTGTTTTAATTCCTAATTCTTGTTCAATTTCTTCTGCTATTTCTTTTCTTGACTTATTTGTCAAAATTTTTTCCAATACAATAGATTTTAATTTTTCTTTTCTTTCTTCTTTTTCTCTTTGTATTGTTTCGCTTCTCTTTTTAAAGACTGCTTCATCTTCATTTGTAATTTCACCTGTATATATTGCTTCTCTTATATATTTCTTTATTGTGATAATAGAATTAAAATAGCCACTATATTTCCAAATTTCTGTAGGATTCATTGAATATGGCTTTTTATATAATCTAATAATTTCTTGTTTGCTTAATTTGGGCATGCCTTTTCTCTCCTCTACTATATCTTACCAGCTGAACCAAAAACATCTTTCATTTTATGAGAAACTGTTTCTTTTATTAGTTCTCTTGCAGGTGTTAAATATTTTCTTGGATCAAAAACATTTGGTTCTTCATTTAATACTTTTCTTATTCCGGCAGTCATAGCTAGACGTAAATCTGTATCAACATTAATTTTTGAGACACCTGATAAACTTGCTTCATGTAACATTTCATCTGGTACACCTTTTGCACCTGGTATATCTCCCCCATATTTATTACACATTTCAACTAATTCAGGTATAACAGTTGAAGCTCCATGTAATACGATTGGAGTATTTGGAATTCTAGATTTAATTTCTTTTAGTATGTCAAATCTTAATTTAGCTTCTCCTTTAAATTTATATGCTCCATGGCTTGTACCAATAGCTATTGCTAAAGAATCACATCCTGTTCTTTTTACAAATTCTTCTGCTTGTTCTGGATCTGTATACATTGCATCTTTTTCAGATACATTTACATCATCTTCTATACCAGCTAGTTTACCTAATTCTGCTTCTACAACTACGCCTTTTGAGTGAGCATAGTCAACAACTTGTTTTGTTAATCTAACATTTTCTTCAAAATCATATTTTGAACCATCAATCATAACTGAAGTGAATCCAGCATCTATACACATTTTACATGTTTCAAAATCTGGTCCATGATCTAGATGTATAGCTATTGGAACTTCTGGATGTTCTTCTACTGCTGCTTCAACTAATTTCATTAAATATCCTATTCTCGCATATTTTATTGCACTTGCAGATGCTTGTATTATTACTGGTGACTTGTTTTCTGCAGCAGCATCTACTATACCTTGCATTATTTCCATATTATTTACATTAAATGCTCCTATTGCAAATTTTTCTTTCATTGATTTTTCAAACATTTCTTTTGTTGTTACTAACATAATATCATCCTTTCTATTTTTGATTTAAATATTATATTGATATTTTATTTCTATTTCTTTTATATGTCAAGAAAATATGAGAAGAAAATTATTCCTTCTCATATTCATAACTGGCGCACATTGATTCATCTGGCTTTTTTGCTTCATTTTTATTTGAATTTGGTGTAATATTTATTGCTTGCAAAGTACATATATTTCCGTATTCTTCATTATATTTACAGTCTTTTACTGAACAATGTATTTTTTGATTTCCTTCCATATACTACCTCCAAAAACTGTTTTGCGGTATTAGTATGTGTAATATTTTATAAATTATTCTTATTAAAATATTATAAAAATGAAAATCTTTAAAAAAGTTAACTATTACTCTTCATTAATTTTACATTGCTCAGAAGGTTCTTCAAAACTTAAATACCAATTAATTCCATTTCTATTTTCTTGTATGTAATCGTTTCTTTCTTGTAATTGCTCAAAAGTTTTTGGAATTGGCATTATAACAGGTTGATTAGGCATCCAATTTGCAGGAGTAGAACTTTTCATGCAATCTGCCATTTGGAGTGCTTGAATTATTCTTATTATTTCAGGAATAAATCTTCCCACATTCATTGGATATATTAATATAGTCCTTATTATTCCTTTATCATCAATAATAAATATATTTCTTACTGTTTCTGTATTACTAATGTCATTTGAAATCATTCCATATTTTCTTGCTATTTGTCCATTTCTATCAGCTATTATTGGAAATGAAATTTTTATTCCTGTCCTGCAATAAATGTCATAAACCCATGCTAAATGCGATGAATTGCTGTCTACGCTTAATCCTAATAATTCTGTATTTAATTCTTTAAAATATGTATGTGCTCTTGTAAAAGCTATCATTTCTGTTGTACATACGGGGGTAAAATCTCCTGGGTGCGAAAATAAAACTAACCATTTTCCTTTATAGTCATTTAATGAGACATTTCCAAAAGTAGTTGTAGCTTCGAAATCTGGTGCCATCTGCCCTATTTTTACATTTCCATTCATAAGTAATTCATAATCCATAAACAAAAACTCCTTTCTTTCTATATATGTATATATTATGAAAAGAGTTTGTTTTTTGATATTTAACTTATTTAAAATTTTTAAAATATTTCAATTATTGTTTTAATCTCAAATATCCTAATTCTTCCCAAACATTATAAGCCAAATTTAATCTAAATAATAATGTTGGTTTTGCACCTGCTCTGTTTTTATCTACTACACATGCATAATATCTTACATCTGGATCTTCATACATTTTTAAATCAAAATATTCTGTATCAACTTCTTTTAGAGAATATTCATAATTTTTTAAAGTATCTCTATTTATTTGTTTTAACAAACATAATGTATCTAATACTTCTTTAACTGTTCTACTAACAGCCAAATCATTTACATTTAAATTTACTGGCAATGTATCTGTTTCAGCTAATTGTAATGTTGAACAAATATACAAATTGAAATTTTGTGCTAAATTTGACAATATTGTTGCTGTTTTCTTTAGTTCTTCACCTATACCAATATTTGCAGTATCAGTTTTCAAAGTATCATAAAATACATATTCTATTTTTTCCTTGTAATAGTAATTCATTATAACTTTTCTTAACTCATCATTCGTATGGTCTGTAATATTAATAAAATATATTGAATTATTTATTTGTTTGTTTGCCCAATCAGTTACTTTAATAACTTTATTAAATTCTGTTGATATTTTAGATAATCTTGTTGCAAAGTCTTTTTGCTTTTCGCCTTTTCTTCTTAGCACAAATCCATCATCATCTGTTTCGACATCTTCTACATTTTTATCAGGTCTAAATTTAAATTCTAGTAATTCACCTTCTGATTTTAGTAATTCTTCGCCATGTAGTTTTTGAATTTCCTTATTATTGATAATAGTAGTTATTAAACAAAGTCTCATTTTTTCTTCAGACATTTCATTAGAAATTACTAACACTTTTTTATGGTAAAGTAAGGCTGTATGTGCTGCTAAATCTATTGTAAATCTACTTTTACCTGAATTTGATGGCATTGAAAACGCCATAGTCTCCCCTTTTCTTATTCCTTTAAACACACTTGATAATATAGGAAAAGGTAAAGGTAATCCATTTGTTAGATTATTATCTCCTAATTTTAGAAAAGCTGAAAGTCCTTCGTTTAAAATTGCTCTTTTGAATTTTCCAGTATCATTTACTTGGATTATAGCACTTTCTACTTCTTCAACAGACATTTGATCATATAAAATATAATCTCTTATTTCAACTATTTTATCTTGAACTTCTTTGATTGGCACTGATAAATAATATTTTCTAAGCATAAATAGTTTTTTTAAGTCTATATATATTTTTTCCATATTATAATTTTTTCCTATTACCTCTCTTTTGAATTTACTTTTTAATTCATACACATGTTCATTCTCTCGAGCAAAATTAAAATTTTGTTTTGCTATTTCTGGTGTATAATTTCCTCCTTCTGTAAATAAAACACTTTTGTATATATTTAATACTTCATCATCTTCAAAAAAACAATCCTCATATAAGAAATAGTATTTAACAATGTATTTGGGATTATTTAATAATAATCCTATATAATGGTGTTCTAAATCTAAATCACTTAATTTTTTTGGATATACTCTTTCTTCTTCTTTTTCTTCGGGAGCTTCTGATATTTCTTCATTATTTCCTTCTATCTCTTCGCCATTTTTTAATTTTTCTATATTCTTTAAAGTACTTGTGTATCTTTCATTTTCTATATCTGTTTTTATTTGTTTAACAATATGTTCGTTTTGCTCTGTTACAGGTATTTGCTCTAATAGTTTGTATAATTTTTTTAATTTATTTTCTTCCATTTTTACTACCAGTCCTTTCATGCTTAGTTATCTTTATAATTTTTCTTAATTATATACTTTTAAATATTTTTATTCAATAGATTTTTTAATAAAAATGTGCTAAAATGTAGAAAATTAATACTTAATTATCTTAATTTATATTCTAATATTTTATTCATTAAATGGCTGGCATTACAGAATATACAAATTCTAACATTCTAAAACAGGCACCTCTCAAAGCAAGATTTGAGATTCTTCTATTTGATAATGTAAGAATTTGTAATATTCTTCCACTTGTACATTTAATTTCATAAAATATTAGAATATAAATTAAGATAATTAGATAATATTTTTTAGTAATTATAAATATAAATGGAGTGATTATAATGGCGTTTGATGGAATTGTAACAAAAGTAATAACTTCCGAATTACAAGAACTTTCAGGTGCAAGAATAGATAAAATTTTTCAACCTTCAAAAAACAATGTAATTATAGGATTATATAATAAAGGAAAAAATTATGCATTAAATATTTGTATAGATCCTTCAAATTATAGAATACATCTAACAACACATTCAAAACCCAATCCTAAAAATGCTCTTAACTTTTGTATGGTTCTTAGAAAACATTTAATAGGATTACATATTAAAAACATTATAACTTTAAACTTAGAAAGAGTTGTAATTATTGAATTAGAAGGATTTGATGATATTGATGATTTACTTGAAAAGAAATTAGTTGTTGAATTAATGGGAAAACATTGTAATATCATTTTATTAGATGATGAAAATAAAATAATTGATAGCATTAAACATATATATAACAATGAGAGTAATGAATATACAAGAACTATAATACCTCATCAAAAATACAGTTTTCCTGTATCTTCAAAGTATAATTTTTTAGATATACATGAATTTTCTGAATTTAAAGAAAAATTATATGATAATAGTTCTGAATTAAATTCAAATAACTTAGCAAAACATATTTCTGATTTATTTACAGGAATTAGTAAACAATATATAAATAATTTAATAAATTTTTTAAATATAAGCAATATTACTGATGACAATTTAGAAAAATTGTATGATTATTTAAGACAAGTTATTTTTAATGCTGATACATCAAAATTATATTTTGAAACATTATATAATGAAGATATTCCAAAAGATTATTATCTATTAGTTAATAATCATAATATAAAAGATGATGAAACTTCTAATTTTCATTTAAATTTTTATTTAGACGATTTTTATTACCAAAAAGAAACATCTTTTGAGTTTAAAAATTATAGAAATACTGTTTTAAAATTAATATTAAACACACTAAAAAAATATAATCAAAGGCTTTTAAACATTAATAACAAACTTGAAAGTTGTGAAAATATGGATAAATACAAATTATATGGTGAATTAATAACTGCTAATTTGTATAAAATAAAAAATGAAAATATAGAAAAAATACAATTAGAAAACTATTATGACAATAATAATTTAATTACTATTCCACTTGATAAGAAATATACTCCTGCCATAAATGCTAAAAGATTTTTTAAAAAATATAATAAATTAAAAAACACTTTAGAGATAGTTTCTGAGCAAAAAAAAGAAACTTTAGAAGAATTAGATTATCTTGAAAGTATAGTTTACGAATTAGAAAATTCATCAAATTTAAATGATGTAATTCAGATATATGAAGAAATTTCAGAAAATGTAATATTCAAAGAGAATGTTCAAAAAAATAGTAATAATAAAAATAAGAATAAAAATATAAAAAAATCTGTATTAACAAAAAACAAATTTACAGCATTTAATCCTATAAAATATATTGTAGATGGTTATACTCTTTTAATAGGACGAAACAATCAAGAAAATGATTATCTTACATTAAAATATGCTAAAAAAACAGACATATGGTTTCATACTAAAGATATTCATGGAAGTCATGGTATTTTACTAACAAATAGCTCATTAGAACCTTTATCTAACACAGAATTATTAAAAAAATGTGCTGAAATTGTTGCGTCTCATAGTAAAGCTCGTAACTCATCAAATGTACCTGTTGATATTTGTCCAGTAAAATATGTAAAAAAACCTAGCAAAGCAAAGCCAGGTATGGTTATATATACAAATCAAATTACATTATATGTAACACCAAAATAGGAAAAATGGAGACGGGACTGTAGGGATTTTGGGGACGGGGGTTAAAATCCCTATTTATAACTATATAAAATATTCTCTTTTTTTAATGTATAGGGATTTTAACCCCCGTCCCCAAAATCCCTACAGCCCCGTCTCCATTTTCCCTATCTCTGTCCCTAAAATGACAAAAAATCCAGTTTCTAAATTTTCTACTACCAGAACATTAGTAACAATATTGCTGTAGTTAATAAAACTTCTGGTCTTGTTAAATCTTTTGGTAATAGTTCTATTTCTTCTGTGTTATCTTTTTCATCTACTATTTCTACTGAATAACTTTTTACCCCTTCAAGTTTAAAAAATAATTCTATTGGTTGAACTTCTCCATTTTCCAACTTGTTAATTTCTATGAACTTTTTTCCTAAAAATACATTTCTTTCAGAATAAAAACTAAATTTAGCATATTTATTACTTATATCACTATCAATATTTTGAATTATACCTCTTATTCTACCATTAGCTAATGTTGCCTCTGCTTGATATATTTGAACTTCTTTAGTATCATCTGTTCTAGTTATTTGCTTGTATTGAGAATTTAATCCAACATTTATTAAAAATTCTGATAATATTATAAATCCTACTACTATTAATGTATATATTAGAAATGTTTTTAATCTATCCATATTTAATACCCCTTTTTGACATTTTATATATTATATCAAAATTTTACGTAAAGTTCAAGAAAAACAGCTAAATAACTTCAATTGAAAATATGTTGACAATATTTTTACCTACATATTTCTTACACTAACTTTAATTTAGAATACAATGATTAGTTTCTATTTCCAAATTCCTCTATGTAAATTTAATATTATATAAAGTTATTTATATATTCTATTAAAAATAGAGGTATATTTAGAATTTTATTATTTTTTGCTAGATTATTCATTGAAAATCTTATAGATATTTTATTATTATTTTTTTCATTGTATCTAGTAAGACTTATGTTATTTGTTGATTTGCTTGATTTTACTTCTATAGGAATTATTTCGTTTTTATATTGAATAATAAAATCAATTTCATGCCTATCAAATGTATAATAATTGGGTACAACATTATATATAGTACTTAACATATTTAGTACATAATTTTCTGTAAATGCTCCTTTGAATTCTTCAAATAATTTATCTCCTTCTATTACAATTCTACTATCTAAATTTGACATTCTCCTAAGTAGACCTACATCATTCATATAAATCTTAAATGAACTTAAATCATTATATGCCTTTAAGGGAAGATTAGCTTTTGTTACATTGTAGACCTTATAAACTAAATTAGCATCATTTAACCAATTCAAAGCATTTTCATATTCCCTTGCTCGTGCGCCTTCTTTTATTGTTTGATATAAAAATTTTTTGTTTTCTTTTGCTAATTGTGAGGGGATACTATTCCATGTTAATGAAATCTTATTTGCTTCACTATTATTTGTATGCTTTGAAAAATCACTTTCATATGCTTTTAAAATATTTTCCTGTATATTATTCACAAGTTCTATATCTTTTTCATTTACCCAAATTTTAACTGCTTCTGGCATACCTCCTATAATGAAATATGCTTTTAGTTTTTCTTCTAATTGATTAAAAAATATATCTGGAATATTTTCTATATCTTTTATACTCCTCATATACTCTACTAAATTTTCGCAATTATCTGCAATTAAAAATTCGCTAAAAGTCATTGGATACATATTCAAAAAGTCCACTTTTCCTACTGGAAATGATGTATTTGATAATCTTATTCCCAGTAAACTACCTGCACAAACTATATGATATTCATTTGCTTCTTCTTGAAAATATTTTAGACTATTTAATGCATTTGGACATTCTTGAATTTCATCAAAAATTATTAGGATCTTGCCAGGTATTATAGCTTTTCCATATATAAATGATAATTGCTCTAAAATTCTTTTGGGATCTTTGGTATTATTAAATAAATTGTATAAATCTTCATCATGGTCAAAATTAAAATATGCAACTCCTTCATAATTTTCTTCTCCGAATTGTTTTAAAATATATGTTTTTCCAATTTGCCTTGCTCCTTTTAAAATCAAGGGTTTTCTGTATTTACTTATTTTCCATTTTATTAATTCATTTAATATAAATCGTTTCAAACTAATCATCTCCTATAACTAGTATATGTTACATCTATACTAATTATACAACTAAAATCACACTTTTGCAAATAATTTTATAAAAAATATCACACTTTTGCAAACTTTTTTGTGAAAAATATCACACTTTTGCAAGCTATTTTCGTGAAAACATCACACTTTTACAATTAATAGTTACTACTCAGCCCTAGTACTATTTGATAATTTTTTAAGTTTTGATGGAAATTAATTGAAATAGAAACTATTAATAAATTTTATGGAAAGAGTTCAAACATCCTTGTTTGGAAGGGTGCCATAAAATTTGTTTATAGTTTCTTTGAAAATTATATTGACAGATAAACTTAAAAAATTATCAAATAGTACTAGGGCTGAGTAGTAACTATTAATATGTTATATACATTTTCCTAAATAAACAGAATATATAAATGTCTTATCTACCTTTCTATCTAAAGCACTTTCCAAAGCATCTTTATATATTTCTAATTGCTTTTTATACTTATCTAACAATAAATTTTCCTTTCCTTTTTCCACATAATCTGTTTTATAATCCAGTAAAACTAGTTCATCATCTTTGCTTATATAATATAAATCTATAATACCTTGAACTAAAATACTCTCATCTTTTATGCTATTCAAATCTAATGTTTCGCTTTTCAAAATATCTTTAATAGGAATATTAATATAAAAAGGTTTTTCTCTATAAATTTCTTTTGCTTGTTTTAAATCTTGCCATATATCTGTTTTTGTAAATTCTAAAATTTTATATGGATTAATACTATCCGCTTCTAATTTTGTTATTATATTCTTATTTAATAGATCTTTTATTAAATCATTTACTTTATTTAAATCATAATCTATATTTACATCTAAATTCTGCATACATAAATGCACAATAGTACCTTTTTTGGCTGAAGATAATTTTTCTTCTTTATTATCATTTAAAAATTTAGGCTTTTTAAAAATATTTTCTTTTTTAATATTACTAAAGTTTTGAATTTCTTCTTCCCTATTTTCCGCTTCTTTGTCATTATCACTACTTTCTTGAATTTTTTCATTTCTTAAACTCACTAATATATCATCATTATCAAAATCTCCGTCAATTATTGATATATCATCAAATATACTAAAATTTCCATTCTCCATTTCTTTTATCTTAGTAACAGATGTTTTTGTTGGCATTATTGTAGATAATAGATGTTTATATTGATAATTTAAAATATTATCTATCTTATTAATCTGATTATTATCTTTTTCATGTTTTTCTAGTTCTTTTACTACATCAATTTTATCATTTTCTATAGTTTTAAAAGATTTTAAAAGTTCTTTTTTATTATATGTATTTAATGTAGCTATATTTTTTATACTTTCTTCTTCATATTTATAAACTAATAAAATCCAATCTATATATCTCTTACACTTTTTTAATAAAATATAATTTATTTTTTCATTATTTTCATTATATCTTTCTACTTGTTTTTCAATATTCTCAAATTCTTTATTAGAATCTTTTACTAGACCTGTAATTATCAATTTTTCTTTTGCTCTTGTTAAAGCAACATACAAAACTCTCATTTCCTCAGATAATGTTTCAGTTAATATCTTATTTCTTATAGATGCCTTAGTTAAAGTATCATATTGAACTTGTTTTTCATAATCAATGTATTTGACTCCTATTCCTAAATCTTGATGTATTAATATATCATCATTTAAATCCATTAAATTAAATTGTCTTCCTGTACTAGCTAAAAATACTACTGGGAATTCAAGTCCTTTACTTTTATGAATACTCATTATTCTAACAACATCATCATTTTCCCCTATGACTTTTGCTGAACTCATATCTCCACTACTTAATTTTAATTTTTCTATAAATTTAATAAAATTATATAATCCCTTAAAACTTGCTGTTTCATATTTTTTAGCTCTTTCAAATAACATTCTTAAATTTGCTTGTCTTAACTCTCCATTTGGCATTAAACCTACATAATTATAATAACCTGTATCTAAATAGATTTTCCAAATTAGTTCATCTAATGCCAAATATTCTTGTTCTTTTCTCCATGTTTCTAAATTATTTAGAAAGTTTTCTATTTTATTTTTTAAATCTTTATCGACATTTACTTTAGATTTTTGCAGACATGTATAAAAATTATTATATTTATCTGTTAATCTTATTTTTACTAAATCATTATCTGTAAATTTTCCTATATTTGACCTTAAAACTGTAACTAATGGAATATCTTGTATAGGATTATCTATTATTTTTAACAAACAAATAATTGTTTGTATTTCTATAGAGTCTAAATATTCTTGTGAAGCATCTGAAAAAACAGGGATTTCTAAATTTAGTAATTCTTGTTCATATATAGGTGCTGTAGTTTTAGTACTTCTTAATAAAATTACTATATCTTTATATGTTATATCTCTATATGTATTTTTCTTTCTATCAAACACTTGATACTTTTCATCTATTAACTTTTTAATCCTATTTGCAACAAACCTTGCTTCTAATTCTATATCTTCAATCTTTTCCTCTTGTTTTTCTTCTTGTTCATCTTCACTTATGTTGTTATCTTCTTCTATTCCTTCTTTTAAATCTATTATATTTATTTCTGTTTTTAAATCTTGGTCTATTTCTTCATAATTTGCTCCTAAATTTAAATATTCTTGTTCATTGTAGTCTATATCGCCTAAATCCTCACTCATTATATTTTGGAATATAATATTAGTAAAATCTAGAATATTTTTTCTACTTCTAAAGTTTTTAAATAATTGTATTTTTAAATGTTCATCTTCATTCTTATCTTCTTTTAACTTGTATTCTTTATATTTACTTAAAAATAACTCTGGCATTGCTTGTCTAAATTTATATATACTTTGTTTAACATCACCAACCATAAAAATATTGTTTTGTTTAGAGATAGCCCCTAAGATATATTCTTGTACTAAATTACTATCTTGGTATTCATCTATTGCTATTTCTAAAAATTTTTCTTGATATGTTTTAGCTACTTGTGTTGGTTCTATATTTCCATTTTCATCTCTTTTTAATAATATATTAAGAGCAAAATGTTCTATATCATTAAAATCAACTATATTTTTTTCTCTTTTCTTTTTAGAGAATTCATCTCCAAATTTTAAAATTAAATCTTGAAGTTTTAATAATATTTCATACATATCAAATATATCTTGATTTGCTTCCTTAGAATTTGTAACTAATATCTTATTTCTCTTTTTATTTAGTTTATTTTTTATATCATCTCTAATTGATTTTGCTTGTTCTTTTATATCTGAATCTACTTTTTTTCTTGGCCAATCTACAAATTTAAAATTTTGATTTATTTTATATGCATCATCCCAATTATTAAGATGATTCTTTAAGTTTTCTAGCATATCTAAATCAGTTCTTAACACTTGTTCGAATTTTTCTAATTCTGGGTCAAATGCTAAGGTCTCGTGGACTTTATCTAAGGTAACTATATCATCTATTATTTCTTCTTTTAGTTCTTGTAATAAGATACTTCCCCATTTGGTGTTACTGAAATCTTCATCTAAATTGTCTTTTAGGTTAAACATTTCTATCTTTTCTTTTAACCATTCTTCAGGAAATGGACTACTTTGTATATATGTATATATTTTAAGAACTAACTCTTTTAATGGCGTGTCATCTCTATAACTTGTATATGTATTTATTAGTTTTTCAAAATCTTTGTTTTGCTCTTCATATTTTGTTTCAAATATTTCTTCTATTGTTTCTTGTTTTAATAATTCTATTTCTGTTGTGTCTGCTATTCTAAAATTAGGAGAAATGTTTTCTAATTCATAAAAATTGTTTCTTACTACTTCTAAACAAAATGAGTCTATTGTACATATACTTGCTTTATTTAATAGTGTTACCTGTCTTTGTAGATTTTGGTTTTCAAAATCGTCATCTAATTTTTTATATATTGCATTTAATACTCTTTCTCTCATTTCTGAAGCAGCTGCATTTGTGAATGTTACTACTAATAATCTATCTATATCTATATTTTCGTTTATTATTTTGTTTATTATTCTTTCTACTAGTACTGCTGTTTTTCCACTTCCGTGCTGCTGCTGCAACTAATATGTTTGAACCTTTTTCTTGTATTGCTTGTTGTTGCTCTTTTGTCCACTTTACTTCACTCATAGATTTTTATCCTTTCTTTTATTATTTTGACTGTACTATAATTTAGACTTATTTTATCATAAGTAAATTTTTTTTACAATTATAAAATTTTATGGAGCGAGTTTAATCATTCTTGTAAAGAAAAGAGCCCCGTAATACGAAGCTCTTGTGATGATTGTTAATCTAGTTTCTTTAGGTTATTTAAACAACCTGAAATATCACGCTTATTTAAAGGAATATTATTTATCATTTTAATATATCCCATACAAAAAGAAACCTTTCTATTTCTTCTTACATTTCTCCATTGTTCTTTTTCTTTAGACATATAACTGAGATATATTAAAATTTTTGTGATTTGAAAAAAACTTAATTCTTTCGATGTTAAACTTAAAAATTCTGCGACTTCTTCGATTAGTTTTCTTCTAAATCTGTTTACACTCAACTTATTTTTTATTTTATATCCTTCGAAAAATGTGATATATTCTTCCACATCTTCTATCCTTATATTTTTAATATCTGACAAAAAAATTAAATCAGACGCTAATTTAGGATCATATGATCCTGGAGATACTATTTTTTGCATTATCCGAGTTTCTAGATTCATCATCTTATTTTTTTCCTCCTTAATTATAAAAAATGAAATGTTAAAAAGTTTCATATTAAATTATATTATATTTAAGATAAAATGTCAAAAATTTGTTACAATTTAAAGTATCATTTAATATACTAATATTTAAAGTTATTTCGTTACAATTCACAGCCAACAATGATAATACTTAATAAAATATTAATATATCAACATTTTACATATTAATTTTAAACTGTGAATTGTAACGTTATTTCTAATTAGGTTATTACATTTTTTTAATTTATATTGTTATAATTCATTTTTTCATATATAATAAATACAAATAAAATGAAAGGAGAAATTTATGGAAGAAAACAATGTAATAATTGAAGAAAACAAAATATTTGGAAAAACTTTTTTCTGGATGTTTTTAGGATTACTTGGTAGCGGAATTATAGCATGGTATACATATGCATCAGGACTATTTATTGACATAGTGCTAGAAGGCTATTTTAATATTTTATTAATAGTTGAATTAGTAGCAGTAATAGTCTTTAGTCTATTATTCAGAAAATTACCACCTTGGGCTGTTGGAATACTGTATTTTGTGTATTCTATGATTAATGGTGTTACTCTATCGGTTATATTTGCTGTTTTTGAATTATCTTCTATTATATATTTATTTGTTGTGTCTGCTATAATATTTGCTGTACTAGGTATAATAGGATACAAAACAAATGCAGATTTAAGTAGATGGAGTCCATATATAACTGTTTTCTTAATTGCAGGTCTTGTACTTAGTTTACTAAATTTATTTATATTTAAAAATAGCACATTTGATTTAATTATAGATTGGATTATTTTAGCAGTATTCTGTGGTGTCACTATTTATGATATTAATAGAATAAAATTGTTGCAATCTGAACCTTATATAAATCAAGAAAAAATCCACATTTACTGTGCTATGCAATTATATTTAGATTTTATTAATATCTTTTTAAGAATTCTTTCTATTTTTGGAAAGAGAAGAAGTTAGTATTTTAGGAGGTAAATTTTATGAAGTGTCCAGTTTGTAAAGATGTGACATTATTAATGTCAGAAAGAAAAGGAATTGAAATTGATTATTGTCCAGAATGTCGTGGCATTTGGCTTGATAGAGGTGAACTTGATAAATTATTAGAAAAAGAAGATACTTATAATAAAGAACATAGAAATAATTACGAACATCATGAAAAATCTAATTATCAAGAACATTATTCGCATGATGAAGATGATTATTATAAAAATCATAAAGATGGAAAATATCCATATAAAAAGAGAAAGAGAGAGTCTTTTGTAGGAGAAATTTTTGATATCTTTGGAGATTAATAATTTTTCTATATTAAATTTTTATTAGATAAAACTTTTTCTATAATAAAACCACATTTAATGATAGTGTAAAATAAAGTGTGTAAGTTAAAGGTACCAAACTTATGCACTTTACTTTTTTATGTAAAAAAAATATAA
>CALXXK010000016.1 GCA_944392675.1 uncultured Clostridia bacterium | reverse complement strand
TAATGTAGAAGGAAAAGAATATTTAAGATATGAATGGATTGATTTAAAAGAAATAGACAAATACAATTTATTACCAATATGTTTAAAAAATATTTTAAAAGAGGAACAATATCCTGTGCATATAATTAATGATGATTTAGCAAATAGCAAAAATATATAAAAATAAAAAAATTATATATAATTTAATAATTTTCAATAGTTAAAAATTACTAAAAATAAAAAGGAAAATATTATTATGGGAATTCAAAAAACGAATCTAAATAATAACAAAATAAAGAATATACTTGAAAGTCAATATAATATAAAAGCATTAAAAATAACTAAAATTAATAGAGGAACTTCAAATATATTTAAAATTCAATCAGATAAAAATAAATACATAATAAAAGAATTTATAAGTGAAAGAACAAGAGAAACTATAATAAAAGAAATAAATATAATTAATTTTCTACAAGAGAGAAATATAAATGTACCTAAATATATCAAGACAATAGATAATAAATTATATACCGAAAATGAAGGAAGAATAATTATAGTACAAGATTATATTGATGGTTATACGGTTGAAGACAATACAGGAAATTACGAAAAAGTGATAGAATGTGCAAGAATCTTAGGAAGATTAACTAAAGAATTAATGGAATATCCCGAACTAAGCGAAGAAAATATTATAGAAGAACAATTTTCAGAAAACAGAATTAAAAAAGGAATAGAAAAACTAGAAAAATTAAAAAGTAGTATCAAAAATGATAATAAGTACAAAAAGCAAATCATAGATGATATTGATTATAAAATAAAAATATCAAAAGAATTTATAAATAATTTCGATTTTAGTATTATAAAAAAATTAACAATGCTAAACAGTCATGGCGATTTTTGCACACAACAATTAATATATCATGATACAGAAGAGCCAACAATAATTGATTTTGAAAAAGCAAAAAAATTACCAATTGTATGGGAAATAATGAGATCATATAGTTATGCAGATAAAGAAATAAAAAATGGAAATATAAACACAAATACATTATCAGATTATTTTAAAGAAGTTACTAAATATATAAAATTAAATCAATACGATTTAAAATATGCACCATATGTATATCTATTACAATTAATTAGTAGTACATTTGGATATAAAGAATATAACAACGATTATAGTCAAATTGAACTTATAGAATTCGCATTTTTTAGAACGAGATTATGTAAAAGTTTACATGATAATCTAGAAGAAATCGCCTCAATACTTATTAAAATATAGTATAATAAATTGGAATAAAGAATGAAAAGGAGCATCAAATGGAACTAGTAGATATAGTAGACGAAAACAATAATTTAACAGGAGAAGTTGAAGAGAGATTAGTAGCATATACTAAAGGGTTATGGAGAAGAACGGTTTCATGCTGGATAATGAATAAAAAAGGAGAAGTACTTTTACAAAAAAGAACAGCAAACAAGCTAAGCAATCCTAATAAATGGGCAAAAACTGGAGGACAAGTTGACAGTGGAGAAACCGTAGAAGAAGCTATATTTAGAGAAGTAAAGGAAGAACTAGGAATTGAAATTCCTAAAGAACAAATTAAAGTGGTAGATATACATAAAAGTAGTGATAAAAATAGACGATTTGCATATAATTTTGTATTTGTAGTAGATTATAAGATAGAAGACTTCAAATTACAAAAGGAAGAAGTGGCAGAAGTTAAGTATGTTACAATTGAGGATATGGAGTTAGTTAAAAAGAATAATGATTCCAATTATACTTTTTGTAATTGGAGTGATAAAGATTTTTATAGGGAAATAAATTTATTAAAAAATAAAAGAAAAGAAATTTTAGGTGAATAAAAATGAAAATAGGAGTAATATCAGATATTCATAGTAACATTGTTGCACTAAATAAGATATTAAATGAATTTGAAAAAATCAAAGTAGATAAAATAATATGTTGTGGAGATATAATTGGAATAGGGGCAAACCCAGAAGAAACAGTAAAAACATTAATGCAAAAAAAAGATATATTAATAGCAGTAAGAGGAAATCATGAACAATATTTATTAAAAGGATTGCCAAAAAATGTACATGATGATAAAAGAGCAATGAGCTTAGAAGAAATAGATAATCACGAATGGACACACAGCAAATTAAGCGAAAATTCTAAAAATTTTATTAGCCTATTCAAAATATCAAACATAATAGAAATTGAAGACAAAAAAATATATATTGTTCATTATCCATGTGATGAAAAAGGAATATATAAAAGTCATATAAAGAAACCTACAATCAAACAAAATGAAGAAATGTTTAGTAAAATAGATGCAAATATATTTATATATGGACATACACATACAACAAGCATTAATAATAAAGACAATAAATGGTATATAAATCCAGGTTCTTTAGGTTGTCCAGTAAAAAGTAATATAGCAAATGCAGGAATATTAGAAATAAATAAGAATGATATACATTACGAACAATTAAAAATTGAATATAATGTTAATGAAGTAATACAAGAAATAGAAAGATTAAAATTTCCATTTTACAAAGGAATATTAAAAATGTTCTATGGAAAGGAATAGGATGAAGTTTATAATAATAACTGGACCACAAGCAGTAGGAAAAATGACAGTAGGACAAGAATTAGTAAAAATTACAAATTTAAAATTATTACATAATCATATGACAATAGAAGTATTAACCAAAATATTTGATTATAGCAGAGATTCATTCAGAAAACTAAACGAAGAATTTAGAATTCAAATATTTAAAGAGTTTGCAAAAAGTAATGAAGAAGGAATAATATTTACGACAACCTGGGATTTTGACGATAAAGAAGAATGGGATAGAATTTATAAATATATTCAAATATTTAAAGAAAATAATGCACAAATTTATATAATTGAACTAGAGGCTGATTTAGAAGAACGATTAAAAAGAAATAAAAGTGAAAATAGACTTAAGAACAAAGAATCAAAAAGAAATTTAGAATGGAGCGAAAAAGACTTATTAAAATCAGTAGAAAAGTATAGATTTAATTCAAAAGAAAATGAAATAAAAGAAGAAAATTATTTAAGAATAAATAATACAAATATGAGTGCTAAGACTGTTGCAAAAATAATAAAAGAAAAATTCGAATTATGATTTAATCGATTTAACTAAAACAAGTAATAAAAGAAATCTTTACAAACTAACAAAACAACAATCATAAAAACCAAAGTAAAACATATAGTAATAATAAACAATATAGAAATTATTAGAGCATAAAAAAGCTCGAATGGAGGTTTTTATTGATAGTAATAAGCAAAAAAAGAATTCAAGTAATAATACTATTTATAATGATAGGAATCCTAACATTTACAATTCAAATAGGAGGAGTTTCTGATAAGACAAAAGAAGTAAATTCTAATATAGATGATGAAAAAATAGTAGTTTTAGATGCAGGACATGGTTCGCCAGATGAACGGAGCGGAAAGTAGTAATGGAACAACAGAAGCAAAAATAAATCTAAGTATAACATACAAAACAAAAGAACTATTAGAGCAAAACGGATACAAAGTAATATTAACACGTTCAGATGACAATGCAATAAATGATAGCAGTGCAACAACAATAAAAGAAATGAAAAGATCTGATATAAAAAACAGAGTAAAAATAGGAAATGAATCAAATGCAGATATATTCGTATCAATACATTTAAATAAAATACAGCAAAGCCAATATTGGGGATGGCAAACATTTTATAAAAAAGGAAATGAACAAGGAAAAAAATTAGCGGAAAATATACAAAACAATTTAACCCAAGTGATACAAAAAGAAAATAAAAGAGTTCCACTAGAAATTAATAATGTATATATAATTAAAAATGTAAAAATTCCAACAACCATAGTAGAATGTGGGTTTTTATCAAATCCAGAAGAAGAACAATTACTACAAAACGAAGAATACCAACAAAAAATAGCATTAGGTATATATAATGGAATAGTAGAATATTTTAAATAAAAACAAAAATTTCTACTATTTTTTGATTTTTTTAGAAAAAAATGGTATAATATATACATAAAATGTTGCAAAGGAGGAATTGTAATGGAAGAAGAATTTAAAGTAAAAATTCCAAGTTTTATGACTGGAGGCAATAAAGAGAATTTTTATAAATATAAAGAAAGAAAAAAAGAATTTAGGGAAAGAATTAAGGTAAATACAAGTGAAATATTATCAAGGGATAAAGAAGATAAAATAATAAATATAAGAGATGGATATAAAGCTAATAGACCAAATAATAAAGAAAGATATAAAACCTCTAAATCGGCAAGAAAAAAAGCAATGACAAAAAAGAAAAAAGCAAGAACTTCAAAAATATTAAAAAAATTATTAAAAAAAGCAATGCTATTTGGAACAGTAGGAATAGTAGCATTTGGAGGAGTACAAAAATATCAAGATTATAAAGAACAACAAAATAATAGACCATCATTAGAGGCAGTATTAGATAATGATATAACTTTAAATGAATTAGGAATAGATGAAAATATAGAAAATAAACTAGAAGCAATGAAAGAAATAAATTTAGAAGAATTATCTAATGCAGATTTAATAAAAGTAACAGCAGATTTAAATGAATTACAGTTTGATATTATAAAATCAAAATTAGGAAATGTATTAGGAACTGAAAATATGAATGTATGGGCATCTTCAAAAGATATAAACGGAAATATAACTCCAGCAAGCGTAGAAGTAAATGAAAAATATATTACAGAACAAGATTGGGTAGACAAAATATGTAGTAAATTAGGAGTTAATAAAAGTAAACAGATTTCTAGCGATATAGCAAATTTTATAGAAGAGATTGCAAAGACACAAGAATTAGCAGCTGAAACAGAGAAAGGAAATTTTGACAGAGAAAAAACCATAAAAATATGTGAAGAAAGCATAGAAGAGAGTGATAAATTTGCAGCTACAGGAGTTATAAAAGATGGAAATGTGATAAAAACAGTAGATGCATCAAAATTGAAAGAAAATAAAACAGTCCAAAAAGAAGTAGATGATGATACAGAAAGATTTTAATAAAAATCAATAAATGTATAAAATTACCACTTCTTGCAAACAATAACTAAAAATGTTTGTAAGGAGTGGAATTTTTTTGAAAGAAAGAAAAATATTAAAAATAAATGGAACAATGCTAAACAAAGAACAATTAGAAAATCACTTACAAAAAATAGCATCTAGCCATAATCTTACTAATAAATCACAAAAAAGTACCTATCCAGTACCACATATGTTAGAAAATTACAAAGTAATACAAGAAACATATAATTTATTAAATGAACATTTAAAATTAGGAATAGGAATACATCCAGCAGGGGAATGGTTGCTAGACAATTTATATATTATTGAAGAAACAGTAAAACTAATAAAAAGAGAATTAACATTAAAAAAATATACAAATTTTTTAGGAATAGCAAATGGGCAATATCAAGGATTTGCAAGGATATATGTATTAGCAGCTGAAATTGTAGCATATACAGATAATAAAATAGAAAAGCATGATATTGAAGGATATTTAGCAAGTTATCAATCAAAAAAAACACTAAGTATGGACGAAATATGGAACATAGGAATATTTATGCAAATAGCAATAATTGAAAATATTAGAGAAATATGTGAAAAAATAATAAGTTGTCAAATGCAAAAATATAAAGCAGAAAATATAGTTGAAAGACTATTAGAAAACAAAACAAAGCAAGACCAAAAATATAAAAATATAAGCAATAGAAAAATGGAAAAGATAATATTTGAAGACATGAGATATCCATTTATAGAATATATGTCATATATATTAAAAAGATATGGAAAGAAAGGATATAGCTACTCAAATGCATTAGAAGAAACTATAGAAATGCTAGGAACGACAGTATCTGATGTTATAAAAAAAGAACATTTTGATATAGCAACAAAAAAAGTATTAATGGGAAATAGTATAACAAGTATAAAAACTATACAAAGAATAAACTTTTTAGAAATATTTGAAAAAATAAATGGAGTAGAGGAAATATTAAAACAAGATCCAGCACAAATATATTCAAAAATGGATATAAAAACAAAGGATTATTATAGAACAAAAATAAAAGAAATATCCAAAAAAACTAAAATATCAGAATTATATATAGCAAAAAAGATATTAGAATTAGCACAAAAAAATGACACAGGAACAAAAAAAGCACATATAGGATACTATTTAATAGACAAAGGGATTAATGAAACATATAAAATATTAAATTATAAAAAGAGAGAAATTGAAGAAAAAAATAAAGTAAAAATATATATCGCTTCGGTATCAATTCTAAGTATAATAATTTCAGCAATAATAAGTAGTTTATTATCTACAAATATTTTAATATATATAATAAGCTTTTTAATATTTCTTATTCCAGCATCAGAAATATCAGTACAAATAATTCAATACATTTTAAATAAAACAGTAAAGCCAAAGCTTATACCAAAAATAGATTTATCAGAAGGAATTAATGAAGAAAACACAACAATGGTAGTAATACCAACAATAATAAAATCTAAAGAAAAAGTGCAAGAACTTATGAGAAAATTAGAAGTATATTATATAGCCAATAAATCTGAAAATATATATTTTACTTTATTAGGAGATTGCTCAGAAAGTTTAAAAAAGGAAGAAGATTTTGACAAAGAAGTAATAGAAGAAGGAAAAAAACAAGTTGAAGAATTAAATAAAAAATATAAAAAAGATATTCCAATATTTAATTTTATCTATAGAAATAGAACATGGAATGATGGAGAAAACTCATATTTAGGTTGGGAAAGAAAAAGAGGTTTGTTAAATCAATTCAATGAATACCTTTTAGGAAACGAAGCAAATAAATTTAGAATAAATACAATAGAAGAATTACGAAATAAAGAAAAAAATGAAGAAACGAAAAATATAGATATCTATAAAAAAGTAAAATATATAATAACATTAGATGCAGACACAGATTTAGTATTAAATACAGCATATGAGTTAGTAGGAGCAATGGCACATATACTTAATAAGCCAATTATTGATAAGCAAAAAAATATAGTAATAGATGGATATGGAATTATGCAACCAAGAGTAGGAATAGATTTAAATATAAGTTACAAAAGTCTATTTACTAGAATATTTGCAGGAGATGGAGGAATAGACAGTTATACTAATGCAATATCAGATATATATCAAGATAATTTCAAGGAAGGTATATTTACTGGAAAAGGAATATATGATTTAAGAGTTTTTTCTAAAGTATTAAAAAACACTATACCTGAAAATACAGTATTAAGCCATGATCTATTAGAAGGGAACTATTTAAGATGTGGACTTGTTTCAGATATAATGATAATGGATGGATATCCAACAAAATATAATAGCTTTATGACAAGATTAGCTAGATGGATTAGAGGAGATTGGCAAATTACTAATTGGTTAAAAAAATATGTTGAAGTAAAAGACAGTAAACATGGTGGAGTAAATAAAATAAAAAACCCATTAAACATGCTTTCAAAATATAAAATTTTAGACAATCTAAGAAGAAGTGTATTTGAAATATCTATATTAATATCAATGTTATATGTAAATATAATAGCAATAATAGAGAAAATAAAAATATATCCAATAATTTTAATACTGACAATAATATCAATATTTCCATATATATTAGAAATTTTAAATTATTTAATATTTAAAAAAGAAGGAGAAGAAAAACAAAAAACATTTGCACCTAAAATATCAGGTTTTAAAGGTGCTGTATTAAGAGCAATAATAACATTTTCAAATTTACCATATAAAGCATATATATCATTAAAATCAATAGCTAAAACAATATACAGAAAAAATATAACACATAAAAATTTATTAGAATGGACAACTTCAGAAGAAGCGGAAAAACAAGCAAAATCAAATCTTCCATCATATTATAATCAAATGTTTATAAATGTGTTAATAGGAATAATTACTATAGGAATAAGTCTATTAAAACAAAATATATTTGGAAGTATAATAGGAATAATATGGATTATAGCACCAACAATTGATTGGTATATAAGTAAAGAAAGTAAAGAAAAAATACCTACAAAAGAATTAAATAATCAAGAAAAAGAATATATATTAGAAATAGGACAAAAAACATGGAAATATTTTGAAGAATATCTTAATGAAGAAAATAATTACTTAATACCAGATAACTATCAAGAAGATAGAATACCAAAAATAATACAAAGAACATCATCAACAAATATAGGACTTTCAATGTTAGCAGTAATATCAGCATATGATTTAAAATATATATCAAAAGAAAAAGCTTTAGATTTATTAGAAAAAATAACACAAACAATAGAAACTTTACCAAAATGGAATGGACATTTATACAATTGGTATAATACAAAAACGAAAGAACCACTAATACCAAGATATATATCAACTGTAGATAGTGGTAATTTTATAGGATATTCATATGTTATAAAAAGCTTTCTAGAAGACCTATTATTAAATGATTCATATTTAATGAAGCAAATTGAAAACTTAATAGAAAATACAGATTTTTCACTATTATATGATTATGATAATCAAATATTTTCAATAGGGTTTAATATAGAAGAGAACAAACTTACAGATTCATATTATGACCTTTTAGCATCAGAAGCAAGACAAGCAAGTTTAGTAGCAATAGCAAAAAAAGACATACCTACAAAGCATTGGAACAATTTAAGTAGAACACTCACAGTGTTAGATAAATATAAAGGATTAATTTCATGGTCTGGAACAGCTTTTGAATATTTAATGCCTAATATAAATATACCAAAATACAAAGGCAGTCTATTAGATGAATCATGCAAATTTATGGTAATGAGCCAAATGAAGTATGCTAAAAAATTAAATATCCCATGGGGAATTTCAGAAGCAGCATTTAATTTAAAAGATTTACATTCAAACTATCAATATAAAGCATTTGGAATTCCATGGTTAGGGCTAAAAAGAGGATTAGCAGATGAACAAGTTGTATCATCTTATGGAAGCATTTTAGCAATAACAGATTATCCAAAAGAAGTATTAGAAAATTTAAAAGTTCTAGAAAAAAATAATATGTACAATAAATATGGTTTTTATGAATCAATAGACTATACACCTGAAAGAGTAGAAAAAGGGCAAAAAGCAAGTGTCGTAAAAACATATATGGCACACCATCAAGGATTAATATTATTATCAATTAATAATCTGTTTAATAATAATATTTTACAAAAAAGATTTGTAAAAAATCCAGAAATAGAAGCTGTTACGATTTTACTTCAAGAAACAATGCCAGAAAGATTTATAATAACAAAAGAAAATAAAGAAAAAGTAGAAAAATTAAAATATAAAGATTATGAAAATTACACAGTAAATACGTATAATAAAATAGATGAAAGATTAATAAGAGGAAATATAATAGCAAATGAAAATTATATGATAGCAATGAACCAAAAAGGAGAAGGAATAAGTAAATATAAGAATATATATATTAATAGATTTAAAAAGACAGATGATTATTTACAAGGTATAATATTTAATTTTAAAAATATAAAAACAAAAAATATATGGAGCTCAAGTTACTCACAAAATGAACAAAAAGACAATAATTATCAAATAAGTTTTATGCCAGATAAGGATGAACAAGAAATAATAAATGGTAATATAAAAACAAAAATAAAAACAACTGTAGCACCAGAAGAACCAGTAGAGTTAAGGAAAGTTATATTAGAAAATACAGGAACTGAAGAAGAAATAATAGAAGTAACATCATATTTTGAACCAACACTAACAGAAAAAGAACAAGATTATGCACATCCAGCATTTAATAAACTATTTCTAGTATATAAATATGACGAAAAGACAAATAGTATTATTGTAAAACATAAAACTAGAGATAAAAAAGAACAAGAAATATATTTAGCAGTAAACTTATCCACAAATAGTGAAACAATTGGGGATTTAGAATATGAAATTGAAGAAGAAAAGTTTTTAGGAAGAGGAAATTTAGAAATTCCTATTATGGTAAAAAATTCAATACCATTTTCTAAAAAAATAGGATTAGTGACGGAATCTGTAGTAGCGTTAAAAAGAACAGTAAAAATAAAACCTCAAGAAAAAGTGGATTTAGATTTAATTATATCAGTAGGAGAAGAAAAAGAAAAAGTAATAAATAATGTGGAAAAATACCAAATAAGCGAAAATTCAAATAAAGCATTTGAATTATCAAAAGCTAGAATAGAAGCAGAAAGTAGATATTTGAGAATAAAAGGAAAAGATATAGAAAATTATCAGAAAATAGCTTCATATATATTATTTGATAATCCAGAAAAGCAAGAAATAATGAAAAAATTAAATCAAAAAGAATACAAACAAAGTGAATTATGGAAATATGGAATATCAGGAGATTATCCAATAATATTAGTAAAAATAAGAAATGTAAATGAAGCATATATAATAAGTGAAATATTAAAAGCATATGAATTTTTAAGAATAAAAAATATTAAAACAGAAATAGTCATTCTAGACGAAGAAAAGCATAGTTACGAAAACTATGTTAGAGAAGAAATTGAAAACTCAATATTAAATAGCCAAATGTCATATCTAAAAAACACAAAAGGAGGAATTTTTAGTTTAAATAAAGGAGAAATAAGTAAAGAAGATATTGAGCTATTAAACTTTGTTTCAAGCATTATAATAGATAGTTCAAAAGGAGGATTAGAAAATAGTTTAAAAGAAATAGAAGAAATGTATTTAGAAAAATATAAAGAAATAGGAAATGAAGAAAATACAAGATATTTCTCAGAAGAGGAAATTGATGATATAAATATATTAGAAAACAAAGGAAACTTAAAGTACTATAATGAATATGGAGGATTTTCTGAAGATGGTAAAGAATATTTAATAAAAGTAGACAAAGAAAATAGATTACCAACAGTATGGGCACATATTATGGCAAACAAAAAATTTGGTACAATAGTTACTGAAAATATGGGAGGATATAGTTGGTTTAAAAATAGTAGATTAAACAGAATAACTAGTTGGAATAATAAACCAGGTTTAGATATTCCTTCAGAAATAATTTATTTGAAAGATGAAGACAACAAAAAAGCTTGGTCTTTAGGATTAAATCCTATGCCAGATAATAAAAATTACAATATTATATATGGATTTGGATATTGCAAATACATCCACAAAAGTGATGGAATAGAACAAAATTTAGAAATATTTGTGCCTAAAGAAGATAGTGCAAAAATCGGAATATTAAATTTAAAAAATAACACACCAAATAGAAAAAAATTAAAAATTTATTATTATATAAAACCAGTAATAGGTGAAGATGAAATAAAAACAGATTCATATATTAATTTAGAATTTGATAAAAATAATAATATAATTTGTGCAAAAAATTTATATATAAATGATGACAACAAAATGCAAATATATATTTCAAGTAGTGAAAAGATAAAAAGTTATACAGGAGATAAAAAATTCTTTTTAGGAAAAGGAGGGCTTTCTAATCCAGATGCATTAAAAAAAGTTTCATTAAATAATAGTAATTCAATAGGTAAAAAGACATGTATAGCTTATGAAATAGAAGTAGAAATAGAAAGTTTTTCAAATAAAGAAATTTCAATTATTTTAGGTTCAGAAGAAAATGTATTAGATTGTAAAAATATAGCCTATAAATATAGCAAAATTACAAATTGCAAAAGAGAACTTGAAATCATAAAAAATTATTGGAAAGAACAATTACGGAAAACTACAAGTATATACTCCAATAGAATCTACTAATATATTATTAAATGGATGGACATTGTATCAAACAATAGAAAGTAGATTATTAGGAAGAAGCGGATATTATCAATCAGGAGGAGCATATGGATTTAGAGATCAATTACAAGATACACTTGGATTAAAATATATAAATCCACAAATATTAAAAAATCAAATTATAAAACATAGTAAACATCAATTCAAAGAAGGAGATGTAGAACATTGGTGGCATGATGAAAACAAAAGAGGTATAAGAACAAGATTTTCAGATGACTTATTATGGCTCCCATATTCTGTCTTAGAATATATAGATTTTACTGATGACTACACAATATTAGATATCGAAACACCATTTTTAAAAGGAGCAATTCTAGAAACAAAGCAAGATGAAAAATATGATCTATATTTACCATCAGAAGAAAAAGGGAATATTTATGAACATTGTATAAGAGCAATAGAAAAAAGTTTGAATTTTGGTGAACATGGTTTACCAAAAATAGGTTCAGGAGATTGGAATGATGGATTTAGTACAGTAGGAAATAAAGGAAAAGGAGAGAGTATTTGGCTTGGATTTTTCTTGTACAATATTTTAGAAAGATTTATCAAAATATGTGAAAAAAGAGAAGATAAAGATAAAGTACAAAAATATGAAGAGATAAAAATAAATTTAAAAAAAGCATTAAATACAAATGGTTGGGATGGAAGATGGTATAAAAGGGCATATATGGATGATGGCAATATACTAGGAAGCATGCAAAATGACGAATGTAGAATAGATAGTATAGCTCAAAGTTGGAGTATAATTTCAAGAGCAGGAGATAATGACAAAAAATATATATCTATGGAAAGTTTGGAAAATCATCTAGTAGATAGAGAAAATGGAATAATAAAATTGTTAGATCCACCATTTGATAAAGGAAAGTTAGAACCAGGATATATAAAAGGATATTTGCCAGGAGTTAGAGAAAATGGAGGTCAATATACACATGCAGCCATATGGGTAATAATAGCAGAAGCAATGCTAGGATTTGGAGATAAGGCATTAGAAATATATAGAATGATAAATCCAATAGAACATGCAAGAACAAAAGAAGCAAGTAATAAATATAAAGTTGAACCATATGCAATTGCAGCTGATATATATGGGGCAAATAATTTAGCTGGAAGAGGACGGATGGACTTGGTATACTGGTTCATCAAGTTGGTACTACAAAGCTGGTGTTGAATATATTTTAGGATTGAAAATAGAAAAAGGATATATAAAAATACAACCTTGTATTCCAAAAGAATGGAAAGAATATGAAATAAAATATAAATGGAAAAACACTTTGTACAATATAAAAGTGGAAAACAATAATAAAAATACAGAAGTTAGCAAAGTGTATCTAGATGGTCTAGAAGTTGAAAATAATATTAAATTAGAAGATAGAAACACAGTTCATAATATTAGGGTAGTAATGTAATATTTTACAATTTATAGTTAAATTAGCCAAAAGTGATATTACAATATTTTATAAGATTAAAAGGCTGGCATTGCAGAATATACAAATTCTAACATTCTAAAACAGGCACCTCTCAAAGCAAGATTTGAGATTCTCCTATTTGATAATGTAAGAATTTGTAATATTCTTTCATTTGCACATTTAATCTTATAAAATATTGTAATATCACTTTTGGCTATTAATAAAAGTAGATACAAAAAGTATTTATATTATTTTATACAATAGGAAAGGATGACTTTCCTATTGTATAAAAGTCGCTACGCTCCAACGGTTGCACACAATTTTACTTGCGTAAAATTGGCACAGAACAAATTTACGGAAAGCCAAAGAGAAAATTTAATATTTAGTAGAAACAAATGGCTTTCCGATTTGTTCAATTATAGAAATTTTTAAAAATGTAACCTTGATTTTTTAAATATAAAATGGTGTCTTTTAATACAGAAGAGCTATCACTAACATCAGTGGTATCATGCATTAGAACAATTAATGTATCTTTATTTTTAGAGGATTTTTTAAAGTTATTTAATAATTGATTTTTGCTATAATGTATTTCAGAATCTTTATTTAAACAGTTCCAATCTATATAAGCATAATCAATAGAATGAAGAAGTTTAACGGCTTCTTTTTTCTGACTTTTATAAATTGAAGAAGAATAGCCATTTGGAAATCTAAAAATATGAGAGCAATAATTATCAATTCCAATAGCTTTAGAAATTTCTATATCAGTATTTCTAATTTCATTTAAAAAACTTTCATTATTTTTATATAAAATAGAATTATTATGATTATATCCATGATTAGCAATATAATGCCCTTCCTTGTAAGCTCTTTTTACTATGTATGGATGATTTTTTACATATTTACCAATTACAAAAAATGATGCCTTTACATCTTCTTCTTTTAATATATCTAATATTTTAGGAGTAGCACTTTTGGTAGGACCATCATCAAAAGTTAAGTAAGCAACTTTTTCTTTGGAATTAAATAGAGCATCAAGAGATGTTTGTAAGTCATTATTTACATCACTACTAGCTTGTATAGAATTTTTTAAATATTTATTAAAAAAAATATATAAAACTATGAAAAAAATAATAATCAAAAAGATTAGAATATAAATTTTTTTCTTATTAATTATGAAAATATTCATTAAAAACCTCCATATAATACAATTATATGAAGGTAAAAATGTTTAAGAATAATAAAATTCAAATTATTATTAATCAATTTCATTTTTTATTGAGTTAGCCTCTTCAGATGATATATATCCATATTCAACCATTTTATTTAAAACATGTGATTGCCTTTGTTTAGCTAAATCAGGATTAACAGTAGGAGCATAAACAGAAGGAGCATTAGGAACGCCAGCAAGCATTGAAGCTTCATCTAAAGTTAAATCTTTTGGTTCTTTATTATAATATCCATGACTTGCATCATAAATACCATAATATCCATCTCCAAAATATGAAGTATTTACATATAATTCTAGAATTTCATTTTTTGAATAATTTTTTTCTAAATCATATGCAGCAAAAATTTCTCCCAACTTTCTAGAAAATGTTTCTTCTTGTGAAAAGATAACATTTTTAGCAACTTGTTGAGTAATAGTACTTCCACCTTCTTTTAATTCCCAATTAGTAAGATTTACATATAAAGCTCTTGCAATAGCAATAAAATCAACAGGACCATGGTCGTAAAATCTATGGTCTTCAACCGCTATTACTGCATTTCTATAATCTTCTGATAAATCTGAAAATTTCACAAAGTTTTCTCTAGATGTTATTGCGTCAATTCTTGTTAGTAAAGGTTCATCTTTTAATGCGGATGAGTATGTAGAATAACCAATTATACAAAAAACAGTCAAAATTAATATAATAGCAATTAATATAAATAATAATATTTTTCTAGCAATTTTCATATAAAATCAATTCCTTTCTCGCTTAGCTAAAAGGTAACATTACTATAAAATTTTAAAATTATTTACATTAATTATATAAAAAATAAAACAAATTGCCAAGTACATTAATAAATGTTTAAGAAAATAAAAAAATAAAATCTTGTAAAAGTACATAATATATGTTAGAATAACAACTAATAAAATATAACTATATTTTATTTACTATTAATACCTAAAGAAGGTGGAAAAAATGATAAAATTTACAAAAATGCAAGGGCTAGGGAATGACTATGTCTATATTGATGCAATAAATCAAAATATAGAAAATATGTCATCCCTAGCCAAATTTGTTAGTGATAGGCACTTTGGAATAGGTTCAGATGGTCTTATTCTAATATGCAAAAGTGATATCGCAGACTTTAAAATGAGGATGTTTAATTCAGATGGAAGTGAGGCAGAAATGTGTGGGAACGGCATTCGCTGTGTAGGAAAATTTGTCTATGACAAAGGACTAACAAGCAAAACCATACTCACAATTGAAACCTTAGCAGGAATTAAAACATTAAAATTAAACACAAAAGAAGGAAAAGTAGAAACAGTAAAAGTAGATATGGGAGAGCCAATACTAGAACCAGAAAAGATACCAGTTATATCAAATGAAAACCCAGTAAAAAATCTACTATTAAAAGCAAAAGATAAAGAATTCAAATTTACATGTGTATCAATGGGAAACCCACATGCGATTACAGAAGTAGAAGATACAGAAAAATTTGATGTAGAGAAATATGGAAAAGTATTAGAAGTAGACAAAGCTTTTCCAAACAAGACAAATGTAGAATTCATACAAATATTAGACAAAGAACATATAAAAATGAGAGTATGGGAAAGAGGAGCAGGAGAAACATTAGCATGTGGCACAGGAGCATGTGCGACAACAGTAGCATGCTATTTAAATGAAAAAACAAACAGAAAAGTAGAAGTAGAACTATTAGGTGGAAAATTATATATTGAATGGAACGAAAAAGATAATCATATATATATGACAGGGCCAGCAGTTACAGTATTTGAAGGAATTTTAAATTAGTAAAAACAAATATAAATTTACATAATTAGCATAAATATTATAGACAAAAAAAAGAATAGCCTTATAAAAGGCTATCCAATGAAGGTTTCAGTTGCTTTAATAATTGTACCTTCTCTTCTTCAGTTAATTCAAAAAGAGAAGAGAAAGTTAAGTCATCAATGAAAGCACCAGAAATCAACCGTCTAAAATCAACTTCACGACTTAAATCAAGTTGATCATAGGCCCGAAGAGTATTAAAAAGCTCTTCATTTTCTAATGCTTCAACTACAGACAAAACAGTAAGAAAATTTGATGAAAGCAACTGTCTTTCAATAAATAATACTTTGCTCATAGAGTACCTCCATTATAAAACCAAACAACGGGTTACATAATAATTATAACAAAAGTATAATGTAAAGTCAAACTTATATATCAAATTAGTGTATTTAATTTATGATAAAATCACCTTAAAAGTTTAGAAACGAATATTTCACCCTAGATGTATAAAAATAGAAAA
>CALXXK010000015.1 GCA_944392675.1 uncultured Clostridia bacterium | reverse complement strand
TTTTTTTATTTATTTTTTTTATTTATTTTTTTTATTTATTTTTTTATTTATTTTTTTTATTCTAAAGCTTCTAATCCCACTTCTATTGCTTTTTCTATTATTTCTTTTTCTTCTAAATTATCATTATTTTCGTTTAATTTTTCTAACATATTTCTTGCAAATAGTCCTTTTAGTGTATTATTATTTGACATTTTTTCTAAATCATATGCTATTTTTGTTTTATTTTTTATTTTTATTATTCTTTCATTCGTTAAATATTTTAATATTTCATATTTATTTATTTCAAAGTTTCTATTACCAGTTAATATTATTTTTATATATTCATTATCTTTTATTTCTAGCTCGTTTATTTTTTCTATTAGTTCTTCTTTTGAATATATATCTGTAATATCTAAATTTATTTCTCTAAAAGTTTCTTCATCTAATTGTATAAATTCTAAATCTAAATTATTTTTTTCTATATTTCCTACAATCATTCCATGTTCACCTAATTCATCAAATCCTAGCGAAATCATTGAACCTGGATACACTATATTTGTACTATAATCTAATTTATGAATATGTCCTAATGCAATATAATCAAATCCTAATTTTTCTAAGTTTTTTCTTTTTAGTGTATTATATTCTCTATCATCTATTGCAACTACATCTAATGTACCATGTGTAATCAGTATATTTATTTTTTCTTTATTTTTAATTTGAATATTTTCAATATCTGAATTAGTACAGTAAAAATCATCAAAGCCATATCCATAAATATCTACATTATCTCCTTCTACAATTTCTATTTTTGAAGAAAATATTTTTACATTTTTACTCCATTCATATTTATTATAATAAGAATTTTTTACAAATGGATCATGATTTCCTGGAGATATAAATATTTTTGTCTCTGGTATTTCTTTAAATAAATTATTTATATATTCTATTGTTGATTGCTTTACATATTTGTGTTCATACAAATCTCCTGAAATTAGTAAATATGGAATGCTATTTTCCTTTATATATTCGATTACTTTTTTAAATACTTTACGTTGCTCAAGTCTTCTTAAATCACCTAAAATGTCTTTATCTGATAAATTTACAAACGCACTATCAAAATGCATATCTGCTATATGTACAAATTTCATTCTTTACATCATTTCCTCTCTTTTATCTATGGATAAACTTACATATATAAAATTATAATTATTTTTTATATCATTCAAAACGAATTTTACTACAATTTTTATTTTTTTTCAATAGAATACGAAAATATTTTTGGTTTATATTTTTTTTAACATATAAATATCTTTGAATTATCTATAAATTCAAAGTTTTTTTATTAATCACTTTTTATTAAATATCCATGTAAACACTATTTTACAAATTTTCTATTTCTTCTTTACTTAATTCTGTAACTTTTATTATAAATTCAATATCTACATTTTTTTCTTTCACTTTTTTGCTATTTTTATTTTTTCTTTTGTTTCTTTTATTTTTATTTTATCACATATTTTTTCTATTTAATTATTTTACATATTTTAATATATAAATGAATAATTTTGACTAAAAATTGACATTAAAAATTAAGCATGTGTAATAAATTTTGAAATTAATATTTAATATAGAATAATAGTATAAAAATTTTATAATTAGATTTAAATAAAAATTTGTTGCATTTTATTTATATGATATTTAAATAATAAAAACATTGAAATTATTAGAAATCTGCAAAATTAATTAGATTATTTAAAGATTAATATGTTATGCTTGGATTTTTCTTTTTTATTTTGGATATTTTATAGAAAAAATATATAAGATGTATAGTATAACAACAATTTTCTATACAATAAAATTATATCTATACTATAACATCTTATCTGCTAGAAATCAAGTAAAATCGTTGGACTTTTTTCGACATTCATTACTATAATTTTTAGGAAATATTTTTATATCTTCTTTTCGTTATTTTTTTACTTAAAAATGTGAAGAATAATATTTTTAAATTCTTCTCTTCTATAAAAAATTCTCTTTAAAGTCTTGTATATCAAAGTGTTAGAACGCCAACACTGGGCGGAAACCGTTGTCGTAGGACGCGTTACCAGCAGTGAAGTAAGTCGTAAGCACACCCGCATTAGAACCGTAAGCACAGTAACCGCCACGCACAACGAATGGAGAAGAGGCATGTCCTATGTAGACATAATCATTATTCCATGTTCTTCCTACTGTTCCAGCTGTACCATCTATTTCTGCTGCTGCAACTGCTTCACTTACAGTTTTGAACCATCCCCATCTATTTTCAACTTTACTATATGGTGCATAGAATGAAAATTCTGTACTTGTTTCATTTACTCCTATTCCTTTATATTTTGCCATATTGTTATAATTTGCTTGTGTTAATCTATATCTTGCTTCTTGATATTTTTGTTCTTTTTTATTCCACTTCCATAATTCTCCTTGTGTTAGTGTTTTACTCTCTCCTTCTACTACTATTGCATTATTTTTTTCTTCATCACTTACTTGATATGCATCCCATAATAAATTATACTCTTCGTTTAATTTACCATTTTCAAAATATAATACGTCTCCTGCTTTATTTTTTCCATATGAATTTAGATATTCATTTCCATTATCTAAGTATGTTGCTACTCTCTCCCATGCTCCTCCTGTCATATCATATACTCCATATACATTTCCTGTTGTACTTGCTGTTTGCCCTATTGTTGTACTATATCCATGTGTTTCTTCTTTAAATTCTCCTCCATTACGATCACTTCCATCTTGTTTTCCATACCAAGTTTCATTTGTTTCTGTATATGGTCCTGCTCCTGTATATAAATTATACCAATGACTATTTGATTTTGTACTTCCTGCCCCATTTGTTTTTGGTATTGCTCCATATTTACTGTAACATAAATATGATACTGCTCCCCATTCATTATTTTTTATTAAATGACTATTTACATTTGTCCATCCATATTTTTCTGTGTTTTCTGACATTTGCATACTTCTATATTCTGATTCTCCTATTGTTATATGTCTCCAACTTATCTTACTTGGTAAAATTCTTACATATGTGCTTTCATCTGGTGTAAATTGTTCCTTATTTTCTTCACTATTTGCATTTCCTACTGCATTTCCATTCTTATCTTCTCCACTTGCTTCGAATTTTGCTACCCATATTCCTGTTAATTCTGTACTTCCCATTTTAAATCCTGGATGTACTATTTTTGGCGTTTTTGCTCCTTTTTCTAATTTTTCTTCATCATAATCTGTTGGATATTCTGTTCCATCTTCTCCTTTATTTGTATTTCCTTTTAAAAATGTTACATCTATACTTCCTGTTGCTCCATTTCCTTCTTTATATCCACTTGTTATGCTATATGCATATCTTGGTATCCATACAAAAAATGTTGTTATTTTTTCTTCTGGAATTTCTGTTCCTACTTCTACATTTCTTAATGCTTCATCTTCATCTGCTACAGTTACTATATTTGCCCATCTTTTTTCTTCATAATTATACCATTTTTTATCTGTATTGTTTTCATCTGCCTTTTTCCATACTCCGTTTTCATAATATACTGGTATCATTCCATTTTTTAATCTTGGCTTATTAACCTTTCCTTCTTCGTCATAACCTTCTTCTGAAATAATATAATTTTGTATATAACTTTCATATTCACTTAGTTTGCCATTTTCATCAGTTTCTGCTTCAGCTGTCTTTTCCTTAGCTGATTGTGCTTTTGAAAGTATTCCATTCTCTCCTGTCAACATTGCTATACTTACTCCTGCAAGAATTAGCAAAACTATTATTGTTATTACTAATGCTATTAATGTTATACCTTTCTGATTAAATTTTGTTTTTTCTTTATCCATTTCTTCTGTTCCTCCTATAATCAATTTTCCCATTTGTACAATTTTATATACTTTTTCATAAAAATATTATCATTATTTATTAAATTATGCAATACTTTTGTATGTCGTTTTTTTATTTTAGGATCTAATGCTATAACTTATGCCTGACATATAAGTATAAAATTAACTTGAAAGTTTGGTATTTTTAATTTTTAAATATTCTATAGGTTATCTTATTTTCTCAAGATTCTCAAACACAAAAAAATATCATCTAGAAAATTTTTCTAAATGATATTTACAAAAAATGTCTCAATAAGAAACGTCCTAAATAGAGACAATAAAACATTAATCATCTATTGGACCAAATAATTCATCAAATTTCGCTTCTAATTCTTTTTGTAAATCGTAATCACTATCATCATCTTGTGGTAACATTGGAGCATCTTCAAAATCATTTAAGTCTAATGGTTGCACATCTTTTTTAGGTTCTGTGTTTATTTCTTTTTGCTCATTGCTATTTTCTTGTTTATTCTCTGGTTTTGTCTCTTTAACATCATCATCTTCAAATAAATCATCTAAAGATTCTACTTTTAAATTGTTTACTTGTTTTTCATCTTTTTCTTCTACATAAGGATTATATGGATTATATTTTCTCCAAGTTCCTCTATCTATTTCTCCTATATCATTATGACTAATTTCACATGCTGCTAATTTTTTTGCAATTGTTGGATGTTTGAAATAATAGAATTTTTTAGTTTTTACTGGTCTTATACCTTTAACAAATATAATACAGTCATCTACATCCATTCTTCTAAGTTCGTCAGGTGTCATCAATGCTCTTGCCATTACTTGATCTGAAACACTTTTTCCTGTTTTCCAATTTTGCCTATCGCGGTTTATAGATACACTGTCTCTTTCTATTGTTTTTTCTCCTAATTGTTTTGAGAAATATTCCAATGTTTTATATGAGTTACTTCCCAAGAATAAGTGAGTATCACAGTTACCCATTATTGTTTCATATGATTTTTCATAAACCGCTTCTAATTGGTCTACTGTTTGTAGTATTACACTAAATGATATATTTCTACTTCTTGATGTAGATATTTTTTTATCAAAATCTGGTATTTTACCTATATTAGCAAACTCGTCTAATATGAAAAATGTTTGTTCTTTTAATTTTCCTCCATTTTGGTCTGCATAATCATATAATTGTTGTATCATTTGAGAGAAAAATATTGTTAATAAAAAGTCATATGCTGTATGTGTATCTGATGATATTACATATACTGCTGTTTTTTTACTTCCTATATCTTCAAAATTTATAGTATCTGTTGATGTTAATTCTGCTATTTCTTTTGAGTCAAATTTTCCTAGTTTTGATTGTAAAGAACTTAGTATAGAACTATATGTTTTTTCTGGTGCTATTTCTATAGATTTATAGTTCATTCTTGCTGGATGGTCATATGGTAATTGACTAATTAACTCTGTTAATAAATTGCTCCCACCATTTGTGTTTGCTGCCCTTACAAGTTCTGCACAACTTGCTAGGTTTTGCTCTTCTTCTGGTCTTGTTGCTATTAAATAATATATTAAGGCTTTTAATAACATTTCAGCTGAGTCATCCCAAAAAGGATCACTACTTCCACTATCTGTTTTTTGTCCTTTTACTATTGTATTTGCTATAACATCTACGTCTAATTCAGACGATATATGCATTAATGGGTTATAACCATCACTGTACTGTGGCCTTACTAAATTTAGCACTTTTATTTCATATCCGTGTTCTTTTAAATATCCTGCTGTTTTATCATATAATTCTCCTTTAGGATCTGTAAATACATATGAGCCTAGCATTTGATATGCATTCGGAATTGAATATGATGCTGATTTACCAGAACCTGATCCGTCCAACTACTAGAACGTTTACATTTCCTCTTTTATCAACTGGTAAATAATTATTTTCTGCTAGTATTATTCCTTTTTTTCTATCTAATATTTGATATTGTTCTCCTCTTTGACTCCAATCACTTGAGCCATGTTCAATATCTGTGTATTCATTTTTAGGTGCTGACCTAAAAATTCCTATAAAGAAGAATATTGAATAAAATATTGTTACTACTAATAGCGTAGAAAAATATGTTTCTATTGCACCTTCTGTAAATATTTTTCCCATAGTTGCAAATGGATTAGTTATTGAAGTTGCAAAAGTTTGTAAAAAAACTTGTATATTGAATTTTCCATCTATACTGGCCGTATGTGAACTATATGCATATGACGCAACAACTACTATGGCTATTATTACCCATAGTATTGCAAAGATTATAAAATTTTTTCTATTTCTCTTTAAGGCTCCTTCTATTTTGTAATTCATATTTTCACCTACTCTTTTGTTTATAATAAGTATTCACAAAATTATCTTTGTTCTTTTTCTTCTTTTTTGCTATTTTGTTTCTTCTTTGATTTATCTCCCACTAAAGGAATTTCTAAATTTAATTCATCTTTTTCTTTAAATGGATAATCAAATGTTTTTTCAGGTGGCCATTCTAATTTCATATTAATCCTCCCTTTAATCCGTAATATTTGGACTTCCTCCTACTAGATTAAATTTGTTATTTTCTTCTCTTATTTCAAAAACAAAATAAGATTTATATGGTTTTAATTTGCATTTTCCTTTTACTTCATTAGTTTTCTCATCAAAATAAAGTTTTGGCTTTATTTCTTCTGTAGTTTCTGGATCTATTATAGAGATTGGTCTTTTTAGGTTTGGTGTATACATTACATCTCTATATTCTGTTTCTTCCTCTGAATAAATAGTATCAAATTTGTATGGCATAGGTTTTTTTGATATTTTTATTTTGTCTTCTTCTATAATCCCATTATTAATAACTACTTTATCTTTTGCAAATGATAAAATAACTATTGGTTTTTCTTTTTCTTCCATATTATCAACATAAAAAGTTTTTCTACTCATATCTCCTACTAATTCTTCAGTATGTTCTAATCTTTCGACTGTATATTTAGGATATTCTTTCAAAAATTCTTTTTCTGTTTTGTTAATTTGATATATTACTGTATTTACTCCTTTTGGATCTGTTATGCTAAAGTGTTTACCTTGCATATTGTCCATATATTACACCCCATTTCTATGTTCCAATCCATAGTTTATCATTTGTTACTCACTATACCTAATTATAACCTAAAATGAAGGTTTTGTCAACATAAAGTAATATTATGATATTTTACTATTTCTTGGATTAAATTTTGATATTTCATTTAATTTTTCAAACATCTCTTTTTCTTTTGTTGTTAACTTTTTTGGTACCATAATTTTTACTTCAGCTATCAAATCTCCTCTAGTTCCATTTATATGTTTATATCCCTTACCGGGTATCCTTAATTTCTCTCCACTTTGTATTCCTTGTGGTACATATACTTTTGTTTCATCATCTATTGATTGTACATTGGCTCTAGTTCCTAATGCTGCTTCCCATGGTGTTAATAATAGGTCTGTATATATATCATATCCTTCTAGCTTAAATTTTTTACTATTTTGAATATTGATTTTTATAAATAAGTCTCCATTCTTTCCACCATTTTCACCTGGTTTACCTTGTCCAATTAATCTTATCTTTTCCCCATCTAAAATTCCTTCTGGAATTTTAACTGTAAATGTTTTTATTTTTCCATCTATACTTTTTAATGATATTTGTTTATCTAATCCATAAAATGCATCATTTAATGTAATTGTTATCTGTGTTTCTATATCTTCACCTTTTACTGGTTTCAATTTATTTTTGTCTTTTTCTTCAGACTTATTTTCATTTTTTTGAACATTTCCTAAAAACATATTAATTATTGCTCCTTTTTCTGTCTTTCCTGAAAAAGCTCGCGGTTTCTGAGCAAAACGTGAATTCCAAACTCTATCATATTTTCTTTTAGATGCTGGAACTGATAATACTCTATATGCTTCATTTATATCTTTAATTTTCTCTTCTGCCAAATTATCTCCTACATTTACATCAGGATGATATTTTTTAGCTGCCGCTCTATATGCTAACTTTATTTCTTCTATAGATACATGACTTGTTTCTAAATCTAATATTTTGTAATAATTTTTGTAAATCATTTTTGACATCCTCCCAAAAAATAGGTAGTTTTATTATATCATAAAAACAAAAAAAATCTACACTTTTTGTAGATTTTTTATAATTATTGCTTAATATAAATTTCCTTGAATTTTTCATGGCTATTATTTTTTCTGTTAAAATTTTATATAAATACTCTCTTCAAATAAGTTAAATTTTATAAACTTATACACTATTTTTACTCTATCTAAAAATTTAATAAAATAAAACCATATCCATTTAATAATATATTTCTTTTATAAATAATTTATTTTACCAAGTCTATTAATTTGTCTAACAATTCACTATAATTTATACCAGATGCTTCAAACAATTTAGGATACATACTTATACTTGTAAAACCTGGCATTGTATTAATCTCATTTATATATATTTGATTTGTTTCATATTCTATAAAAAAGTCAACTCTAGATAGTCCGCTTCCATCAATTGCTTTAAAAGCTTTAATTGCTTCTTTTCTTATTTCTTGTTCGATATCTTTAGAAATTTTAGCTGGTATCTCTGTTTTTGATTCTTGGTTTTTATATTTTGCATCATAACTATAAAATTCATCTGCTGATTTTATTTCTCCTATGCATGAAGCTATTACATCTTCATTTCCTAAAACTGCACATTCTACTTCTCTTCCATTAATTCCTTCTTCTATTAATATTTTTTTGTCAAATTTAGATGCATATTCTATATATTTTTTTAAATCTTCTATATTTTCAGCTTTATTTATTCCTACACTAGAACCTGAATTAGACGGTTTTACAAACATCGGAAACTTTAAATTGTTAGAAATAATTTTACTTGCTTCGCTCAAGTCTACAATTTTTTCATTAAATTCTTTATCTATATAAATATACTTTTCTTTATCTTTTCTTATGTACTCATATTTAGCTTGTTTTAAACCTGCTTTTTCAAATATTATTTTTGTATATACTTTATCCATTCCCACACTTGAAGCTAAAACCTTACACCCAACATATGGTATTTTTAATAACTCAAATAGTCCTTGGATAGTTCCATCTTCTCCATATAGTCCATGTAATACAGGAAAAATCAAATCTAAACTTTTTAAGTATTCTATTACATTATCTATTTCTTCTATATCATTAATTTGGCCACCAAATTCTATATCTTTATCTTCATATGTATATTTATTCCATTTTCCTTCTTTTGATATATATATTGGATATATATCATATTTACTTTTATCCAAATTTTTCATTATTGAATTTGCAGAAACTACAGAAACCTCGTTTTCCGTAGACATTCCTCCAAAAATAACTCCTACTTTCATTTTACACACATTCCTTTCTATATTTCAAATCTAATAGGAAAATTTAAATTTTAATAATACAAAATAAGCAAATATATAATCTTTTCATCTTTACTTTCTAAATGTTTCATTAATTTTATCAGCTAATTCAAAAAATTTCATCCCATTTGATGCTTTAAATAATATAACATCATTATTTGTAATATTATTTTTCAAAAATTCTATAATTTTATCTTTATCTTCAAAATAATATATATTATTTTTATTCATTCCACATGTTTCTGCTTGAGCCACAATATCTTTTGCATTTTCTCCACTACAAATTAATATATCAATATTATTTTTAAATACTTCTGTTCCTACATTTTTATGTAATTCCTTTGAAAATTGACCTAATTCAAACATATCGCCTAATACAGCAATTTTTCTATTATCCTTAAAGTTTGATAAATATTTTAGACTTGCTTGCATTGATTCAAAACTTGCATTATATGCATCATTAATTATTTTGGCTCCATTTGATAGTTCGAAAATATCCATTCTTTTTTTAGTTAGTTCAAATGTTTCTATTCCATTTTTTATTTGTTCTCTATTTAGTTTTAAATTTTTTCCTACTAATATAGCACTCATTGCATTTAATATAAAATGTTCACCTGCAACTGGAACATTTATCTTTGTTTCTTCTCCATCTATCTCACATTCAAAAGTGCTTCCTTCTATTCCTAAATTAATATTTGCAGGATTTATATCACTTTTTGTATCTATTCCATATGTTTGTATATTATATTTGTTTTTGTTCTTTTCATACCAATTATGTAATAAGTCATTGTCGTTGTTAATTATTATTGTTGGATTTTCGCTACCATCCAATATTTCTAGTTTTGCTTTTAGAATATTTTTCCTTGACCCTAAATTTCCTATATGTGATGTTCCTATATTTGTGATTACACATATATCTGGTTTTGCAATTTTTGACAATAAACTGATTTCTCCAAAATGATTCATTCCCATTTCCAAAATCATTACTTCTTCATCTTTTAATCTTAATATTGTAAATGGCAATCCAATATTGTTATTATTATTTCCTATTGTTTTTAATACTTTATATTTTTGAGCTACAACATTTGCTATTATATCTTTTGTACTTGTTTTACCAACACTACCAGTAATTGCCACTACTGGTATATTGTATAAATCTCTTTTAAATGAAGCTATTTTATACAATGCTTGTAATGTATCTTCAACTTTTATTATAACTTTATTTTTATATTTTCGTGTATCTTCTGTTGTAAATTCTACATCTTGAACTATTACACATTTTGCTCCTTTTTCTAATGCTTCTTTCCAATATTGATTTCCATCAAATTTTTCTCCTTTAATACCTATATATGTATCGTCTTTTTGTATTATTCTTGTGTCTTTTGAAAAATTTATGCATTCTGTTTCTTCATTACCACATACTAGTTTTCCATTTGTTATTTTAACTATATCTTTTACTTTTATATTTTTCATAATCATTTTTCAACCTTTCATCTCAAAATTATTTGCTTTATTATATTCTTATTCATTTAAAATTGCAACAAATAGTTTTTATGCATATAATCTTAAAAAGTTTCCATTACAAATGTACATTCTTGCTGATCTCCATAATATTCTAAAATCTATGATTTTTCGGTTCAATACATAATTTAAGAAATTCTAAATTAATTTTTTGGCACCCTTTCACTTAGTCCGAGCTAAAGCTCGACGCGAACATTTTCCAAAAAATTAATAAAGAATTTCTAAAATTATTTCATTCACATTCAAAATCATAGATTTTAGAATATTATGGAGATCAGCAAAAATGTACATTGTAAAAATTTAAGGAAAGCAAATTATTTGCCTTCCTTTATTTTCACAAAACCTATTTATTTTCTACTGCTCTATTTGCTATTTCTATAGCTTTACTTACTATATTTCCACAATCTTTTGAAGATACGTTTTCCCAACTGCCTCCGTCTTTTTTTACTTGGTCATATACTCCTAATTCTTTTGCTATTTCTTCTCTTAAGTTTTGAGATATTAATTTACTATTTCTAGACATATTGTCCTCCTTATAGTATTTTAATTAATGAAATTTTTATTTCATTACTATTATTATTTACAAATTATTATATTTTATTTAGTATTTTTTTGTTTTTTATAACATTTTTCTCCAAAATATGATATAATATTTATGATATTTATACTTATTTACAAAGGAGATTTAAATGGGCGTAAATAATAACGTTTTAGAAAAGGAAAAAAATTCAAAAAATAATAATGTTTCTGAAAAAAATAATAATTTAGAAAATAACAAAATCATTAAAGAAATTGATAATTCAAAAAATAAAATTGATGTTGTTGAAAAAGAAAATCAAAATGATGATAAAAAGGTTGAAACTACTGAAAAAATTACTGATAAAAAAATTTCAATTTCTAACAAAAATGATAATGCTGTTGAAAGTATTGAAAATAGCCAAAATAACAATCAGGATTCTAACATTGAATTACAACCAGAAACCGTTAATAGTGAATTTAAACCTTTAGGAAATTCAAAACCTAAAAGCATTATGACAATTTTTACACTTTTGGTAATGATTGTTTTTAGTATAATTCTCGTTATAATTATTGGTTTTACTGCTTATAATTTTTTTAATACTAAAATAGTTTCAGGTGTTTATATAAAAGGATTTGATGTTTCTAATTTGAGTAAATCTGATGCAAAATATCAAATAGATAATTTAGTTTCACAGAATTTGCCTGATGAAATACAACTTAAACATGATGATTTTATTGCTACGGTTTCTCTTTCTCAAATGGAAACTCAATTTGATACTAAAAATGCAGTTGAATCAGCATATCTAGTTGGTAGACAAGGAAATATTTTTGAAAATAATTTATATGTTTTAAACACTATGTTTAGTCATGTGAATATAGAACCTACAGTGAGACTTAATGAAGATTTATTATCTAACTATTTAAATGATTTATCTTCTCAACTACCTGATACTGTTATTCAAAGTAGTTATTATATAGAAGGAAATAACTTAATTGTTACCTCTGGTAAAGAAGGACATGTAGTAGATATTCCTCAAACTATACAAAATATAAAATCTGCAGTTTCAGATTTTTCATGTAAAGATACTCCTGTTGAAATTGCTGTAAAAACTGAACAACCTCAAGCTATTGATATAGAAAAAATCCATAATGAAATTTATAAAGATCCTGTAGATGCTTATTATACGCAAAATCCTTTTATGGTTTATCCAAGCGAAAATGGTGTTGATTTTAAAATTTCAATAGATGAAGCAAAAGCTATAATTTCTGAACCTAAAGAAGAATATACTATTCCTTTAAAATATACAACTCCAAATGTTACAACAAATATGATTGGAACAGAAGCTTTTCCAGATTTGCTATCAACATTCTCTACAAATTATTCTACTAGAGATGCTGACAGGACTACAAATTTAAGATTAGCTGCTAATAAAATTAACGGAACTGTTTTAATGCCAGGAGAAACTTTTTCATATAATCAAGTAGTTGGTGCTAGAACTATTGCTGCTGGATATAAAGAAGCTCCTATATATGTGTCTGGAGAAGTAGTTGATGGTTTAGGTGGTGGTATTTGTCAAATAACTTCTACGTTATATAATGCTGTTATATATGCAAATCTTGAAATCGTAGAAAGATCAAATCACCAATTTGTACCTTCTTATGTTAGTGCAAGTCGTGATGCTACAGTCGTTTACGGCTCAATAGATTTTAAATTTAAAAATAATAGAAATTATCCTATAAAATTAGTATGCTCAGTATCTGGTGGAGTTGCAAATTTCCAAATTTTTGGTATGAAAACTCCTGATGATTATGAAGTTGAAATATCTTCTTATCAAACTGGCACAACTGCTACGGCTATCTATTCTGAAGCATATAAGATTTTAAAGAAAAACGGACAAGTAGTAAGTAGAGAATTATTATCAAAAGATACATATAAAAGACATTAAATATTTTTTATTTAAAAGACACTTAATTATAAGTTATTATTCTGCCATAGTACTATTTGATAATTTTTTAAGTTTATCTGTCAATATAATTTTCAAAGAAACTATAAATAAATTTTATGGCACCCTTCCATCAAAGATGAACTCTTTCCATAAAATTTATTAATAGTTTCTAATTCAATTAAATTCCATCAAAACTTAAAAAATTATCAAATAGTACTATGACATAGAGTAGATATTTTAAATAATTTAAAATTTATAATTATTTGTCTTTTTAATTTTTCTACATTGTCAGAGTTCCATTAGGAGTATCTTTAATTATCAATATATCTTCTTCTCTGCCATTTTCAGCATTAATATATACTAAAAATTCTTGGTCATCTATTTTACCTTTAAATTCATAACACAATATTTCTGATTGCCATTCTGTTGGAATTACTGCTAATCCTTCACTTTCTATTTGAATTTCTTTATTCAAATTTTTCTTTGCTTCATCTACTGTAATTTTTACATTACTAACATTTCTTTCTTGATGATTATTTAAATAACCTCTAGTTTCTACTCCCAAGATTTCTCCATCATCAAGTGCCACTTTTACTTTAATCAAATCTGGATACATTACTACATTTTCTTGTGTTGCAGCATAATTTATTGTCACTATTCCTTCTTGTTTTAAATAATATGTCTCCTTCATATTAGGAAATCCGATATTGTTCAAATATTCTTTTCCTTTTTCATTTGCCTCTTCTTGAGAAATTATTTCTGCATTAACCTCTCTATTTGAATTCATATAAACCAAATGTCCACCTTTTTTTGATATTGCTACATTTATATTTTCTTCATTATTTGTCTTTACTGAAAAATCATAAACTGGTATTGTTGAATTTTCTGACAATCCTAAACTAGAGATTTCTTGTACATTTTTTCCACTTAATATTTCTTCTACTCTTTTCTTTGCTTCATCTTCTTCTATATCATCACCTGTTAAACCTTTTTTCTCATTACTTGTTAAATGTTCTGAAAAAGCACCATCATATATTAATCCAGAATATTCATGAAAATTTTCTTCTAAATTGCTAAAACTTTCTTTTGAAACATTATCCACTTGTTGTGCAAATGCTACTGTTCCCTTGTCTGTTAGTTCTTTCCAACTAAATCTTCCAGAATTTAAGTCATCTGATAATTGATTTAATGTATTTTCCAATTCTACACTATATCCGTGTAATTCTTTTAAGTTATTTAAGTCATCTTCAGTTAAACTTTCGTCATAAATATTTTTTCTTGATAAAGAATAACTATAATCACTAACTTGATTTAAAAATTTTTCTGTATTCTCTAATTCTTGACTTTCTATCGGAAGTCTTGATAAATATGCTTGTGCAAGATTTGCCTCTCTCCATAAACTAGTCAAAGTTTCCGCTCCATGTTCTGGCGTTGTTGATATTAAAGATTTAGCCAAATATGTCTCTACATTTTGTACGTAATCTACTAATTCATAAAAAGCCATATTATATGAATTTTCTGCTGCTTGCTTATATTCTTTTTGTTTTATAAAAACAGTAAATCCCAAAATAACTGCTATAGCAAACAATCCTACAATTACACTAAGCATATGTTCTTTTTTTAGTCTATTTTTCCATTCTACTAACTTATTCATTCAAACTCCTCCTAAATTTTTACAATATATCCTCTTTTTTACTTACAAAAACGATGTTTCCCTATGGTTTTTACATGCGGCCTGGACCATATCCACTTATTTGTTGCTGTATCTGGATTAAAATAATATATACATCCTCCTGTTGGATCCCATCCATTCATGGCATCTCTTGCTGCTTTATATACTGTTGATCCTTCATCTATTGGAACATTAATTTGTCCATCTGAAACTGCCGTAAATGCTCCTGCTTGATATATTACTCCTGCTATTGTATTAGGGAATTGAGAGCTTTTTACTCTATTCAATATAACAGCTCCAACTGCTACTTGTCCTTCATAGGGTTCCCCTCTTGCTTCTCCATTTATCGCTCTTGCCATTAATTGTATATCTGAATTACTTGATCCTGCTGCATAACTGATGTTTGTGTTTTCTTTATCATCTCCTAGAATAACAGAAAATATAATTAATGTTAGAACTGATATTATAATTAATATTATTTTTAATAACTTTTTCAAATTATCACCTTTTTCTAAAATCATATTCTTTTATAATATTTTGGATTTTTTTTTAGAATTTATTCCATTTTTTGAAAATTTGTATTTTTTATGCTAAAATGGTAAATGTAAAACATTTACGAAAGCAATAATATTTCAAATATTGCTCAAATGGAGGTTTTTATATAATGAAAATTTTAATTTTTTATGCATCATATGGTGGTGGACATCTAAATGCTGCAAAATCTATTAATGAATATATTACCAATAATTATAAAAATCACGATGTTAAAATGATAGATTGTATGAAATATGTAAATAAAACTATTGAAAAAGTTACAACTGCAGCTTATCGCGAAATGGCAAAAAAAGTCCCATGGGCTTGGGGGAAAATATATTCTGATTCACAAAAAGGTCCTTTAGCTCATATTTCAAGTAGATCTAATAAAATTTTAGCAATAAAATTGTTAAAATTATTAAGAGAAGAACAACCAGATTTAATTATTTCTACCCATCCTTTTGGAAGTCAAATGTGTAGTTATTTAAAAAGAAAAGGTAAAATAAATGCTAAAATTGCAACAATTATGACAGACTTTGCACCTCATGACCAATGGCTTGTAGGAAAAGACTTTACTGATTTCTATTTTGTTGCACATGATAAAATGAAAGAATATTTAGTTAATAAAGGTATACCTGATTCTAAAGTATTTGCTACTGGAATACCTTTGTCTAGTAGATTTTTAAAAAAATATGATAGAAATAAAATTTTAAATGCTTTTTCTTTGAAAGATAATAAATTAAATATTTTATTTTTTGGTGGTGGAGAATTTGGACTTGGCAAAACTAGAACATTTAATATTTTTGAAAGTTTTGTTCAATACTGTAAAGATATGCAAATAGTTGCTATAGCTGGTAAAAATCCAAAAATGAAATTAGCTTTTGAAGAAATTGTTGAGAAAAATAACGCAACTGAAAGAGTCAGGGTATTACCTTTTACTGATAAAGTTCCTGAATTGATGAATATATCAGATTTAGTTGTAACAAAACCTGGCGGAATGACAATAACTGAAAGTTTAGCTTGTAATCTTCCTATCGTAATTATTAATCCTATCCCTGGTCAAGAAGAAGAAAATGCTGAGTTTTTGGAAAGCAAAGGTATTGGATTGTGGATTAAAAAATCTGATGATGTATTGCAAGTATTAGAAAATTTATTTTCTAGCCCTGATATGCTAACAAAAATGAAAGAAAATACTAAACTTTTGGCAAATGTTAATTCTACAAAAGATATTTGTGAAATTTTATTACAACAGTAATTTGAACATTATAAATTCAAAATTTTTACATTGCTATAAAAAATTGTCATTCTAGAAATAATCTCTAAAATGACAATTTTTTGTGTTAAAATATCTTTTCTCTTTACCAACTTATGGCAATTATAATTCTCTTCTTCCTTCTAAAGCCTTAGTTAAAGTAATTTCATCTGTATATTCTAAATCTCCTCCAACAGGAATACCATGTGCAATTCTTGTTACCTTTATCCCTAAAGGTTTTATTAATTTTGATATATATATTGCTGTTGCTTCTCCTTCTACCCTTGGATTAGTAGCTAGAATAACTTCTTTAACATTTCCATCCATTAACCTAGACAATAATTCTTTTATTTTTATATCATTTGGCCCTATACCATTCATTGGAGATATAGAGCCATGTAAAACATGATATAC
>CALXXK010000014.1 GCA_944392675.1 uncultured Clostridia bacterium | reverse complement strand
AAAACTTTAATATTAATAGGAAGATATGATAAATATTCAAAATATACAGTAAAAAATATTTCTAGATATATGAAAGAAAAAAATCGTGTATCAACTATCCCATATAATACTTTATTTTTTGAGGCTTCAGAAGAAGCAAAAGTACCTGATTTATTTTGGAGATTACGAAAAGTAGATGAAGATGACAGAAATGCTATTTTTATAAATGAAGTAAAAAGAACAGTTGAAAACATTATATATAGATTAAAGGATTTGCAAACTAGAATGTAAGGAGGGAAACTGATGACAATAACAAATATTATATTAATACTTGTAGTGTTGATAATAGCAGGATATTTGGTTTTTTATATTATAAAACGTAAAAAAACAGCAGAAGTTGAACAAACTGTAGATACACAAGATGATAAAACATACACTATTGAAATGATGACGGAATTTGTTAAAAAAAGACTAGATGAAATTACAAAAATAAATTTATATGATATTGGTCTATCAGAAGAAGAATTAAAAAGAAGAAAAAACAAAAAGTATGAATTAAAGAAAGCTTTAAAAGGATGTACATATGGTGATGTTAACGATAAAAAATATGTTAAGGAATTGATATATGATTTACTAGCAAAAGAATATGGAGTTAATGAATCAAATATATCAAGAGCCATAGCTTTTGATATACCATCACTTTTAACACCACAAGATAAATTTGATATTTTAATTTATGCATATAAAAAAGAATTCGGTTACGAAGCCCTTACAGAACTTATAAAAAAATATAATTTAGCAGAACTAAAATATATAGAAGGAGAAACAAAACCATCATACGTTATAACAAGTAATGAAATAGAAGACATATATGAAAAAGAAAATATAGTGTTATCTTTCTCAGATAAATTAAGTGTAGTAGTACAAAGAATATATCAACATTATAAAGGATATAGCAGTATAGATGAAGTAAGAGATATGAATATAGATGGTGTTTCAGGTGGTGTATCTGGATTACCAGAAAGTTTCTTAAGTCAAGTAGCACAAATTGATGGAGACTATTTAAGTCAAATAGAAGAACATAAAGTTCCAAGAGCATGTGATAGTATATGGATATTCTTCCAAGGTAAATCAATTAGATTAGCATTTTTATCATTTGGAACAGAAGCAGAATTAAAAAGAGTATGTCAAAATATATATAAATACAATAATCCAGGACAATTATCAGACACAAATGGTTATAAAATAAATGAAATGAAAGACGGTTCTAGAGTTGTTGTTGTAAGACCTAGCTTTTCAGAAACATGGGCGTTTTTCGTAAGAAAATTTGATGTTAAACGTTCAACTTTAGAGCAATGGTTTAAAGGAGAACCAGGTAGTGATGAATCAATAGAACTACTAAGATTTTTAGTAAAAGGAGCAAGAATTGTATCAATAACAGGTGAGCAAGGTTGTGGTAAAACAACAATGCTTATGGGAATGATAGAAAATATATACGAAACAATGAATATAAGGGTTCAAGAAACAGCATTTGAGTTACACTTAAGAAAAATATACCCAACAAGAAACATATTGACATTTAGAGAAACAGAAACAATTTCAGGACAAGAGGGGTTAGACGTTCAAAAGAAAACAGATGGTTCTGTTAACATTATAGGTGAGGTTGCAACAGACCCCGTAGCTGCATGGATGATACAAGCCGCACAGGTTGCATCTAAATTTACATTATTTACTCACCACGCAAAAACATTTCCAAACTTAGTAACAGCACTTAGAAACTCAATGTTAAGAATAGGACAATTTAATAATGAGAAAACAGCAGAAGAACAAGTTGTACAAGTATTAAACTTTGATATACATTTAACAAAAGACTTTAGAGGAAAAAGATATGTAGAAAGAATAACAGAATGTATACCAGTAGAAGATAAGAACGAGTATACATTTGACCATAGAAAAGAAAAAACATTAGAAGGAAAATTTGATAAGTTTTTTGATAATGCAACACATTATTTTGAAAAAGTTACAGATAGAAAATTATATACATATAGAAATATATTAGAGTATGTAGATGGAGAATATGTAATCACAAATCCAATAACAGAGACTAATATGAAAGAAATGAGAATTAATATGGATGAAGCTGATATGGAAAACTTTGATAAATTTATTGAAAAACACTGGCCAAATGTGTATAAAAAATCTACTTATACTTTAGAAGGAGAAAAAGAGGTAGTAGCAACAGCAAAAAGAGGAAGAAAACCAAAAAAACAGGTCTAAAACAATAGTGAAATTGAAAGAAAAAAGGAGGTGCTAAATCAAGTGAGTAATGATACAGTCTTTTTATTGATGGGTGGAGCAGGAGCAGCATTTGTAATAATACTTATTTTATATGTAGTTCTATCAAAAAGAATGCAAGGATCAGAATATAGAAAAATTCAAAAACTGCAAAAAGGAACAAAGCAAAGAGTTTTTTCATCAGAAGTATTATTTCAAAAATTATACCTTACATATGTAAGAATACCATTTATAAAAAGATATATATTAAAATTAAGAAGAAGATTAGAAATAATAAATGTAGATGATGAGTATAACACAAGAAAAGTTTCAGCAAAGATTTTAACAAAAGCACTTGTTATAATAGTACCATTAATAGTTGTTACAATTTGTATCACATATACAAACTATTTATTAATGTTTATATTATTAATATTTGAATTATTTATGATAGACACATTAATTGATGGTTCAGTAGATAAGATAGATAATAACATATTAAAAGAACAAATAGATTTTTTCTCTGAAATAAGACATGCATACCATGAATATAACATGGTAGAAGAAGCAATATATCAAGTATCACAGGATGATGAAAAAAATATTTCAAGACAAGGAGAAAAAATTTATGAAATATTAATTTCAGATGATCCAGAAACTGAATTAGAAAAATATTATGATATAGCTCCAAATAGTTTTTTAAAAGAATTTGCTGGAGTATCATATCTAACAAAGGAATTTGGAGATAGAAAAGTAAATGGAGCATCTTTATACTTAAAAAATGTTGATAATATAGCACAAGAGATGCAATTAGAAATATTAAAAAGGGATAAACTTAATTATGTTTTCCAAAGTCTAGCAGTAATATCAATAGCACCGATTCTATTATTAGAACCATTAAAAGGATGGGCAGTAAGTAACTTCTCATTCACAGCAGATTGGTATGAAGGCAAAATTGGTATGATAGTACAAATATTAATATTGATATTAACATTTGTATCATATATATTAGTTAGAAAATTAAAAGATAATGGTTCAACAGGAATAAATACTAAAAATACAGAAAATCCATGGCAAGCAAAATTATATAAAAATAAACTTATTAAAAAATTTGTAGATTTATTTATACCTAAAGATGGAACAAAAGAATATAGAAAAATAACACAATTATTAAAAGATGCAGCATCACATTTGAAACTTGAATGGTTGTATATAAATAGGATTACTATGGCTATAGTTACTTGTATAGCATCTGTAATAATATTCGGGCAATTACACGTAGTTGCAATAGATTATATTTATACAGAACCGACGACTGATTATAATATATTAGGCGGATTATCGGAAAAAGACGAAAAGAAAGCAATGGAAGTTACTAAAAGAGATAATATTTTTCTAGATAAATTTAGAGGACAACTTGATGTAACTGTAGATGACATAGAAATTGCTATAAGAAATTCAACAGAATTTGAAGAAGAAAGTGATGAAGAAATTTCTTTAGCAGCAGAAAGAATTTTAGGAAAATTGCAAGTTATTAATAGTGAATATGTACAATGGTTTGAAATCTTATTAGCATTAGTATTTGCAGTGGTAGCGTATATGGCACCAATATGGATATTAATGTTCCAAGTAAAAATGAGACAACTAGAAATGGAAGACGAAGTAATGCAATTCCAAACAATAATACTTATGCTTATGAGAATTGAAAGGGTTAATGTTGAAATAATCCTAGAATGGTTGGAAAGATATTCTAACATATTCAAAGCACCAATTACTAAATGTGTTAATAACTATGAATCAGGTGCATGGGAAGCTTTAGAGCAAATGAAAGAAGAAGTTTCATATATACCATTAGTAAGAATTATAGAAAGTCTTCAAGCAGCAGTAGAAAGAATTCCAATAGCAGATGCTTTTGATGAATTAGATTCAGAAAGAGAGTACTATAGGGAAAAGAGAAAAGAATCAAATGAAAGACTTATAAAGAGAAAAGGAATGATAGGAAAATTCATAGGATTTGCACCAATGGTATGTATGTTTGTTGGATATTTAATAATCCCACTAGTATTTATAGGATTAACAAGTATGTCAAGTTCATTTGCACAAATGACAGCAATGAATTAGGAGGAATATATGGAAAATGCATCAAAAGCTTTATTAATGGCTGGAGGAATATTAATTGCACTATTAATATTAGGTGCATTAATATTACTAGCCAATAATATGGCAGATTATCAAAATAAGCAGGATGTTTCTACAAAAGAATCTCAAATTGCAGAATATAATAATCAATTTGAACCATATAATAAAGAAGATTTATCTTTGATGGAATTAAAAAGTTTGTATAATAAAATAGAAAGCAACAATAAATTGTATCCTGAATTTAAAATTGAAACAAATATAAAAGAGATTTATACAGACATTACTAAAGATTTTAAACAAATTCCCGAAGAAGATAAACAAAACAAGGTTTTTTCATGTATTGAAATGAAGCGTAATGGAGTAGAAGGAAGAATAAATGAAATGAAGTTTAAAGATGTTACACCACCAAAAGAAAATCCATAATTAAAGGAGGTTGAAATATATGGAAAATGCGTCAAAGGCTTTAATTATGGCTGGAGGAATTTTAATAGGAGTATTAATACTAACTTTAGGATTATATCTTTTTATATCATTTGGACAGCAATCAAAAGAAATGCATGATAGAATAACTGATAATCAATTAACACAATATAATGCACAATATACAGTGTATTCTACTAGAACTAATATTACAATATATGAAATAATTTCAGTTGCTAATTTAGCACATGAAAATAATGAAACTTATAGTGAATATGGAGAAGGATATAAAGTTACAGTAAGATTAGCACCATATTTTAATTTACAAAATGAAGATAAAAGTGTATATGAAGAATTGATAAAAGAATATAGTCAAATTGAAATAACAGGAAGTTCAACACAACAAGATACAAATTATTTTAAAACAACATTTAGATGTAAAAATATAGATTATTATGAAAATACAGGAAGAGTAAAAAGTATAACTTTCGAGGAAAATAGATAGAAAATCCTATCATTAAACCTTGAAAAATGCAACATGAGATGTTATAATATAATTATTAGGAGATAGAATGAAAAAAATAGCGATATTTTTCTTTATAGTAGTAGCAATAGTTTGCACAGTAGCTTATGTATATTTAAATTATACATATAATTATAGAAATGCACAAAGAGAAAATTCAGAATTTAATATTAGTAAAGATGAAGAAATTGAAGGTTCAGAATTAACAACAATAATAAATAAAGCTATAGATACAAACACGAAAAATGAAATACAAAAAGATAATAAAGGAAAATATATAGATAACAGAAACAACTCAATAAATATAGATATAAAATTTATAGATAATGATGTTACCTATAATATGGAAATGTTATATAATTCAGGAATGCAAAACTTTCTATATTATTATGGGAATATAAAATTTAAATGTAGTGATGTTCAATATCATAAAGAAACAGGTAAAATAAAATACATAGAATTTGAACAAACTACTACATAATAATAAGTTATTAACATTTAACTAATAAAAATTAGTTAATTTTAGATAAAATATATAAAATACGAAAGGAGAGATTTGTATGGAGAATGCATCAAAAGCTTTATTAATCGCAGGTGCTATATTATTAGCAATATTATTAATTTCATTAGGAATAATGATTTTTAACCAAGGACAAGATACTGTTAATAATAGTGGAATGTCACAAGCAGCTATAACAGCATTTAACAATAAATTTCTAAAATACGAAGGAGTACAAAAAGGCTCTGTTGTAAAATCATTAGTAAATGAAGCATTAGCAAGTGGAGCAGACGAAACATCACCAAAAGTTACAGTAAAATTAGGAGACGAAGAAATAACAAATACATCAGACATTAATACAAAAAGACAATATGAAGTAGAATTAGGTTATAGCGAGTCAGGTGAAAATAAAGGTTATGTTGATGAAATAACATTGACAGAAAAGGCAGCTGTAAATTCAAATGATGGTAGCGATGGAACATAAAAAAAGTAATAATATATAATAATAGATTAGGAGGAATAGCATGGAAAATGTCTCAGATGCATTGAAAATGGCTGGATCAGTATTATTATTTATAATAGGTCTTTCTGTTGCTATTCTTGCCTTTTCACAAGCTAGAGAAGCGATAGATGCAGTATTGAAATATACAGATAGAGAATATTTAACAATAGAAGGAGACTCTAGATTTTATTATTTAAGTAATACAAATGACACAAATAGATATGTTGGATTAGAAACAATAATTCCATCAATGGTTAGAGCTGCAAAAGAAAGTTATAAAATAGTTTTTGAGTTTGATGACGATTATTATTTATATAAAGAAAGAGTATCAAAAGAAGAAATAAAAGAAGTAGATTCTAAACAATGGAGTAAACCATCGGAAGTTATTGCAGGTATATTATATGGGACAACAGAAGATGCTAATTTTATAAATAGGTTTGGAGTAGAGTTGAATTCAACAAGCTTATATGATTATATAGTTAATAAACAAAGAAATAATTATTTAATTAAAGAATCTTTAGGAGTATATATACAAGAAGAAATAAGAAATGAAGGGGATACTTCTGTAGATACAGGTACATCAAGTGTACCAGAAGCAAATCAATATCAACAAAGAATTATAACATATACATTTATAAAACAGTAAAAAAGTAAAAATAATATTTTACATTATAAGTATTAATTGTAAAAAAAGGAGGATAATATGAGTGATACATTAATAACAATAATTGCAATAGCTATAGCAGCAATTTTAATGTTTGTATTCCCACTAATGACAATGTCAGATAGAACAGACGATGTTTCTCAATTAACAGTACAAGCAGCAACAACAGATTTCGTAGATAAAATTAGATCGACAGGGAAAATCACACAAGATAACTATAATGAATTATTAGAAACAATAACATCTACAGGTAATACTTATGATGTGGAAATGGAAGTACAAGTAAAAGATGAGAACTTAGGAAAAAAAGTTTCACAAGCACAAGCAGACAAAATAGGTGAAAATGTTTACTATTCAGTATATACATCACAAATTGAAGATGTTTTAGATAAAGAAGGTACATATTATTGTAAAGAAGGAGATATTGTTTCAGCAAAAGTAAGGAATACAAACCAAACAATATCACAACAATTAAAGAATTTCTTCTATACAGTTACAGGTAATGATGCCTATACTATAGCAGCAGAGCATGCTGGAGTAGTAACTGCAAATGGAAATTAATCAAGTAAAAATGGGTAATAGCTTGTAATTTAGATTACAAGCTATTTGTGCATAAAAATTTTGTGTTAGTGGAAAACTAAAGAAAGGTATAAACTATGAAAATACAAGCATTAGCAGTTTTATCAATAATAATAATATTACCAATGGCAATATTATTAAATAGTTATTCAAGTAATCAAATAAAAACATTAGATTTGCAAGTATCATATGATTCAAAATTACAAAATGCAACATATGATGCAATAAAAGCGTTTCAATTAAATATGTCAAATAGTGCAACATCAGACATTACAAATTCTAAAATTAGAGACTTAGAAGCCTCAATAACTACTTTTTATAATTCATTAGCAAGTCATTTTGATATGACAGGATATGGAGAAGATGTATTAAAAGAGTATGTTCCTGCGATAGTGTATACTTTATATGATGGATATTATATATATTCAGCATATGACAATAAATTAGATGCTAATACATCAGATAGTCTTATTAATGATGCAACATATAAAGATGGTCAACAAATAAATGGAATAAAGCCATATATATACTATAGTTCTAGATATAAAAGAGGTTCAGATGATTTTGTTATAACATACTCATTAGATAGTTATATAACAATACAAGGAATAATAAATGGAAAAGAAGTTAATGATTCTGGATATTTATTATCAGGAGTAGAAAAACAAGGAGATACATATACGTATAGAGGTATACCAATTACATCAGAAAATGGAAGACAGGAAGGATTTAATCAAAATGTATATATTCCATATGCTAAAAATAATCCAGACTATGTTCCAAGTAATATAATAGAATCAATATCTGTTAAAGAAGGAACAACGGCAGGATGGATTTCAAATTATCCATGTAAAAAAATAAATGGAGTTAAATACTATGCCGACGAGGCTAATAATTTAGTTTTTGCAATGTTAAATGATGAAAAAACAGATCAACGTGATAGAACAATAGATGCAGTTTTAAATAATGACAATGCAATAAAATATTATGAAGAAGCATATAATTTTAAACAAAGAATTTTAAATCAATATAATTTGGGAACATTAACTACATCAGATGCTGTTGATATGAATGGAAATAAATATACAGAAGATAATAATCCTTATCCTATAGAAAGGCAAATATTTAGTGAATTAGGAAATACCGCAGGAACATTTATAGAAGATGAAAACTCAAATTTTAATGGTCATAGAATAGAAGTTATAAGAAATTCAATAGAATCAAATTTAATAGTTGCCATTTCAAATTATAATAAAGTATCTACTTCTGATGTTAATTTTGCAATGCCGAAATTAGAAGAATATGAATGGGAACAATTAACGGAAAATATATCTGTAATTACATTTTTACAAGGATTAAATATAGGTGGAAAAGTATATAATGGACATTCAATAGTTCAAAATGATATTAATGAGGATTTTGTATCAGAAAATTCTATATATATATTAGATAATGGAAGTAAGCAATATTTTAAACCTACTGATAAACAATTAGAAAATATAGATTTAAATAATGCAGTAGGAATATATAACTCAGATTTTGAAAGAAGAACAGCACTTGCAACATATAGTAATGAAGCAACTAATGAAAATCTTGAAAAAAATGTTTATTATTATCCAAGAATAGATGAAGCATCATATAGTTCTATAATAAATCCAAATACTACAGGAGAATCAACAGATAGTAAGTCAGTAGCTGAAATTATGAAAGAATATGCAGAAGAAGCAAGTTCTTCAAATAAATATCAATTAGCTAAATTATATTATACAGCTTTAGGAAGAGAACGTTATGGACAATATAGAGTAGCAAGAGATATTAGTGATACTGTAGAATAATTATCGCTTCAGTACAAAGTGAATTGTAACATTAATGTATATAAAAAAATAAATAGTTAATACTAATAATAGCAAAAAATTGGAGGTATAACATGAAGAAAATTTTACTAAAGCTATTATTAGTATTTTTTTTAATTGTATTTTATTCATATTTTTTATTTATACAATCAATTCCAGACAAATTAGTTTTATTTGAAGGGGAAAATATAAACATAAAAAAATTATTTGGTATAAGTATAAAACAAGAAAATGAAAAAATATTAGAAACCAGTTCAAATAGTCAAATAACTGAAGAAGTAGGAAAGAAAAATTTGGAAGTTAGTTTATTTGATAAAATTTCAATAAAAACAGTTGAGGTAAATACTTTACCTAAAACTACAGTAATTCCAGTAGGAAATATAGCAGGATTAAAGTTATATACTAATGGAGTATTAGTAGTAGGCATGTCAGAAATAGAAGGTAAAGACAATAAAAAATATAAACCATATGAAAATACTCAAATACAAGAAGGAGATACAATCATACAAATAAATGAAAACATAATAGATTCGACTCAAGATTTAATTGATGAAGTTAACAAATCAGAAGGCAAAAATGTAAATATAAAATATATACATGAAGAAGAAACGAAAGAATGTAGTATCGAACCAGTTAAATCATATGATAATCAATATAAATTAGGATTGTGGGTTAGAGATAGTGCTGCAGGAGTTGGAACAGTAACTTTTTATGAACCAAAAACAAAGAGTTTTGGAGCTTTAGGTCATGGTATTACAGATATTGATACACAACAATTAATAAATATAGCATCAGGAGAGTTTGTAACAACTAGAATATTGGATATAGAAAAAGGAGAAGCAGGAATACCAGGTAGAATACAAGGAACTGTTGAGAATCAAGAAAATATAGGAAAAATATATAAAAATACTAAATTTGGTATATATGGTATAGTTGATAATTTATCAAGTTTAAATATAGATAGTTCAAAGGAGATGGAATTAGCTTTAAGAGATGAAATAAAAACTGGAAAAGCAACAATATTATGCAGTTTAGATAATAGAAATGTACAAGAATATGAAATTGAAATTGAAAAAATATTTAAGGAAAATAATTATGATAATAAAAGTATGAAAATAAAAATAACAGACCCAAGATTAATCGAAAAGACAGGTGGAATCATACAAGGAATGAGCGGATCACCTATTATACAAAATGGAAAATTTGTTGGTGCAGTTACACATGTTTTAGTAAATGATCCAACACAAGGATATGGAATTTTTGGAGATATTATGTTAAAACAAATAAAACAAGTCGAATGACTTGTTTTATTTTAAAAAAAGTTGCTATTTGCATTTATTCTACAAGTAAAGGACCAATTTGAGTAACTGTTCCAGCTCCTAAAGTAATTACTATATCACCATCTTGAACATTGTTTTTAACGAATTGAACACATTTATCAAAATCAGGAATGTAATAAGCATCTTTACCAAGAGAAACTATTTTATCAACTAAATCTTTAGAAGTTATATTATATGTATTACTTTCTCTAGCAGCATAAATATCTAAAACAATAATATTATCAAAATTAAGAAGAGCTTTGGCAAAATCTTCTAATAAAGTTTTAGTTCTACTATAAGTATGAGGTTGGAAAATAACCCAAGATTTATTATATTTTTTATTCATAAGAGATTTAGCAGTTGCAATTATTTCAGTTGGATGATGACCATAATCATCATATACACTTGCTATATTATTAATTTTTCCCTTAAATTCAAATCTTCTATGAGCACCTGTAAATTTTAATAAAGCTGTTTTTATATATTTTTTATCAATATGATATGCATCACATAAAGCTATACATGATAAAGCATTTAAAACATTATGCATACCTGGTACAGATAATTTAATTCTTTCATAAAATTCATCGTTATGATAAACATCAAATTCAGGAAAACCATCATTATCAAAAACTATATTTACAGCAAAGAAGTTTGTTTTCTTATTAGTTATACCATATGTAATTTTTTTAGCATTTGTATATTTTAATAAGTCTAAACAATTAGAATCATCGCCATTTGTAATTAAATAACCGTCATCAGGTAATAATTTAACATATTTAATAAATGCATTTTTTATATTATCAAAAGTTTTAAAATAATCTAAATGGTCATTATCAATGTTTAATATAATTTCAGCTTTAGGACTAAATTTTAAAAAGCTTTCAACATATTCACAAGCTTCTATAATAAAATGTTCACTATTTCCTACTAAATAATTACCATCAATTTGTTTTAAATAAGCACCAACTTGAATACTTGGATCTTGTAATCCTTCAATAAAACAAAGAGAAACCATAGATGTAGTAGTAGTTTTACCATGTGTTCCAGAAATACATATAGTATCTTTGAAGCATCTAGTAATTTCACCTAAAAAATCAGCTCTTTCAATTGTTGGAATATTTAATCTATGAGCTTCAAGCATTTCAGGGTCATTATCTTTTATAGCAGCAGAATATACTATGACATCAGATTTTGCTACATCTTCTAAATTATGTCCTATAGTTACCTTAATACCTTCTTGAGTTAATTTTTCTGTATTTTCAGATTCAGAACTATCAGAGCCTGTTATATGAAATCCCCAATTTTTTAGAATTGCAGCAATTCCACTCATACTAACTCCGCCAATTCCAATCATATGTATATTTTTATATTTTCTTAAATTATCAATATTTGGCATTAAAAACACCCTCCTTGCGAATAACAGATAAATTATATAATTATATGGCTTAAATTTCAATAGTTTTTTAAAATATTTTAACCTGAAATTGCATTTTTTGTTAAAATTTACAGCATTAACTAAGTATATGATATCCAAAAATATATAATTTTGGGGTTCATTATATTATATTTTATGAATAATAAATTTAAAGTGGGATATAGTAAATTATGTAGCAATTATAAAAAATGTTACTAAATTTTAGTTACAAAAACTAAATAATGAAATAAAATTTAATTTTTTTGTAAAAAAAAGAAGGAAAAAGTTTTTTTATGGAGAATATTATAATTGTACATAATAAATATGTACAATTATTAAAACTTAAGGAAGGCAGGTGCGCACACAATGCAAATTACAGATGTACGTTTAAGAAAAGTAAATTCAGAGAACAGAATGAAAGCTGTTGCTTCTGTAACATTCGATAACGAATTTGCAGTACATGACATAAAAGTTATCGAAAGTCAAAACGGATTATTTATAGCTATGCCAAGTAGAAAAACTCCAAACGGAGAATTCAAAGATATAGCTCATCCAATTAATGCTGAAACTAGAGAGAAAATTCAAAAAGCTATATTAGAAGCTTATGAAGCTCCAGAAACAGAAGGATCAGCAGAATAATTATAAAAAGGTAATAAAAAAGGACTTAAAAAGTACTAGTTGTACTATTAAGTTCTTTTTTGTTGTATAATAAAATCAATTAATATTAGGATTGAGTTTTAATATTAATCGAACATATTATTATAAAATACTTGAAAAATAAGCAAAAACATTATAAAATAGAAATGTTAATAATTTAAAAATATCATTTTATAACAAAAAAGGATAGGAGAGAAAATGTATTTAATTGTAGGTTTAGGAAATCCAGAAAATGAATATTCAAATACAAGACACAACATGGGTTTTAATGTTGTAAACAAATTATCAGAAAAATTTAATATAAAAATAAATAAAAATAAATTTAAAGGATTGTATGGAAAAGGTAAAATAGAGGATAAAGATGTAATATTATTAAAACCACAAACATATATGAATTTAAGTGGAGAAAGTGTGCAAGAAATTGTAAATTTCTATAAAATTAAAAAAGAAGAAATAATAGTAGTATATGATGATATAGATATAGAACCAGGAGTCATAAAGTTAAGAAAAAAAGGTGGACCTGGAACACATAATGGAATGAAATCTGTAGTAAAAGCTTTAAATACAGAAGAATTTATAAGAGTAAGAGTAGGAATAGGACAACCAAAAAATGGTCAAGATTTAATAAGTCATGTAATAGGATATATCCCAAAAGAGGATGTAGAATTATTAGATAAAGCAACTACTATAGCAAAAGATTCAATAGTTGAGATATTAAGAAATGGTATAGATAGTGCAATGAATAAATTTAATTAATAGAGGGAAGAAAAATGTTAGAAATTTTAATACATGGAGACAATGAAAAAAGAGATATAGCATTAGTTGAAAATGGAAATTTAATTGAATATTATGAAGAAGATAATAATATAGAAAGAAATGAAGGTAATATTTATATCGGAATAATCAAAGATGTAATAGAAGGGATGCAAGCAGCATTTGTAGATATTGGAACAGAAAAAAATAGTTTTATACATATAAAAGATATATTACCTAAAATAGATGAAACAGTAGAAAAATATGATAGTAATATAAAAATAAAAGATATAGTAAAAAAAGGTAAAAAAATTTTGGTACAAGTAAAAAAAGATAGTAATGAAAAAAAAGGTGCAAGAGTATCTACCCATATAAATTTACCTGGTAAATATATAGCTTTAATGCCAAATACTGATATAGTAACAATATCACAAAAAATAGTAAATGAAAAAGAAAAACAAAGATTAATTGATTTAGTAAAACGAAATTTAGGTAATAATAATGGAGCAATAATTAGAACTTCAGCTCAAAATCAAGATGAGAATACAATAATAGAAGATATAAAAAAATTAGAAGAAAAGTGGAATAATATATTAAAAACTAATGTAGATCCAAATATAAATAAGCCTAAACTAATATATAAGGCAGAAGATATTGTTGAAAAAATGATTATTGATTTAACTGATAAAAAAATAGATAGAATAGTAATAAATAACAAAAAAGGATATTCTAACTTGAAAAAAAATATAAAAGAAAATGTAAAGATAGAAGAAAAAAGTAATGTTTTTGATGTTTATGACTTAAAAAAGCAAATAGACAAAATTAATGATAGAAAAATATGGTTAAAATGTGGAGGATTTATAACAATAGATAAAACTGAAGCATTAACAGCGATAGATATCAATACTGGAAAATATACAGGAAAAAAAGATTTAGAACAAACAGTATATAAAGTAAATAAAGAAGCAACAATAGAAATTGCAAAACAATTAAGATTAAAAGATATTGGTGGAATAATAATTATAGATTATATAGATATGCAAAATAATGAGAATAAAAAAAATATAGAAAATTTATTAAAAGAAGAATTAAAAAAAGATAGAGCTAAAACACAAGTAGAAGGATTTACAAAATTAGATTTAATGGAATTAACTAGAAAACATATTTGTAGTCATAGAACCTAATTACTTACGTAAAATTGGCACACGAACAATAGCTCAGGTTTTGAAATTTAAAGGACAAATATTAAGGAAAGCTTGTACTGTTAAAGTAGATTTGTGTTTTAGAAAGGAATGTGGAAAAATGAATGTAGGATTTGTATCACTTGGATGTAGTAAAAATTTAATAGATACAGAAGCGACAATTGGATTATTTAAAAAGAATAATTTTAATATTGTAAATGATGAGGAAAAAGCAGATATTATAGTAATAAACACATGTGGATTTATAGAGTCAGCAAAAGAGGAAGCTATAAATACAATTTTAGAAATGGTAGAATATAAAAATAGAAGATGTAGATATTTAATTGTTATGGGATGTTTAGTACAAAGGTATTATGAAGAATTAATAAAAGCTCTTCCAGAAGTAGATTTATTTTTAAAGATAGATGAATATGATAAGCTTTGGGATAAAATAGAGGATTTAATAAAAAGAGATATTGTACAAAAAGACAATAAAAAAACAATTAAAAAAGTATCAGAAATAACACAAATGCCAATGTTAAAACAAGAGGAATATTTAAATAGAGTGATTACTACAGGAAAAAACTATGCTTACATAAAAATAGGAGAAGGTTGTAGTAATATGTGTACATATTGTGCAATTCCATATATAAGAGGAAAATTTGTAAGCAGAAAAAAAGAAGAAATTATAGAAGAAGCAAAAATGTTAGCTAAAAAAGGAATTCAAGAATTAATAGTAATAGCACAAGATACAACAAAATATGGAATAGATATATACGGAGAAAGTAAATTAGCAGAATTATTGGAAGCACTTAGTAAAATAGAAGGTATAAAATGGATTAGATTTTTATATTCATATCCAGAAGGAATTACAGATGAATTAATAGAATTAGTAGCAAATAATCCTAAAATAGCGAAATATTTTGATATACCAATACAACACATTTCAGATAGAATATTAAAGAAAATGAATAGAAAAACAAATAAAGAAGATATTATAAATTTAATAAAAAAGATAAGAGAAAAAATACCAAATGTTACTTTAAGGACAAGTTTAATTGTTGGATTTCCAGGAGAAACAAAAGAAGATTTTCAAGAATTGTATGATTTCGTAGAGCAAACAAAATTTGACAAATTGGGTACATTTATGTACTCAAAAGAAGATGGAACACCTGCAGCGAGATTGCCAGAACAAATACATGGAAATACAAAAAAATCAAGATATAGTAAGATAATGTCAAAACAGCAAGAAATATCTAAAAAACTTCAAGAAGAAAAACTAGGAAAAACATATCAAGTCTTAATAGAAAATATGTCATTTGATGGTAAATATTTAGTTGGTCGAACTATGCAAGATGTACCAGATATAGATGGATTAGTCTATATAGAAAATAAGGCGAATGATGAAAAAAATTCAAATTATAAGAATATAGAAGATTTATTAAATAGATTTATTAATTGTGATATTATAGATATAAGTAATTATGATTTAATTGCCAAAATACATGAATAAATGAAAAAATTAAAAGAACAAATATTAGATACTATAGAAAAAGAACTAGTGAAGCTAGATTTGTCCGAAATGTTTATATTTAAAGGTCACAAGAGCTTAAAAATTAAATTTGATAAAAGGAGTAGATTGATATGAAAATCAATTTGAATGGTAGAAATATCGAAGTAACTATTTGGCAAAAAGATGATGATGAATATATGTATTATATAGGCAATCGATTAATAGGTTCATTAAAAACAAGTGCTATGATAAATGAAAATATAATAATGAAACCTAAAAGTATAGTTTCTTCGCTAGAGAAATTAGGTGTAAGAATAAAAAATGAAAATGAACTTCAAAATACTATAGAAAATGAATTAAGTGCACAAATTAAAGATCAAATAGATCAATTAGATAGAAGTAAAATAAAAAATGAAGCAAATCAAACAGATGAAATAGATAGATATATAGAAGAACAGGGAATAGAAAGAGATAGAATAAGAGAGGTAAGAATATTAGAATTAAAAAGAGATAAAGAAAAAAATTCAGAAGAAAAAAAATTGAAAGAAGAAAATAACTTAGAATTAGAAAGAAATAAAAAGAATGTAAATAATTACAATTTGGCGAAAGGGCAACAACAAGCTCAAAAAACAACTATGAAAGACATTCTCATAAAACAAACAATAGATATAGATGAAAGAGCAAATGATATGCATAGACTAAGAGAATGGCTTGGAAATAACATACCAAATAAGGTACAAGAAATAGGGGTAATATATTCAGATGATAGAGATAAAATGAAAGATGATACAGGAAAATCATATAATAAACTAAATACAACATATTCATTAATTGCAATTTCAAAAGATGGAACAGTAGAGCCATTAGAAAAATATCTTCCAAATTTAAAACAAAGAGGAGCATCAGGTGATAACCCAACAGAGCAAAAATATCAAGTAAGAGATGATGGAACAGTTGTAAAAGATAGTGTATTAACAGAATATGAACTTGGAAATAAAATAATTCAAATAGATAACAAAGAAATGGGAAGAGTAGAAATGAATATAGGACAAGAAGCGGCTAACTCAAGAGAAACTATGGGAATACAAATGAGAGATAGTAACACAATTTTTGCAACAGACACTTCAACAAGAAGTGTTATTGGAGAATATGAATCACATGGCACATATACAGTGGTAAAAAATTTAGAAGAAGTAAAAAAGCATGAAAGATTACAAAAAGAAGGAAAATGTAATAAACAATTAACAGAAGACGATATAGATGGAGATGAAAGAACATCATCTCATACACATATTACGGGGATAGATGAAGCATATATTAAAGTATGTGCTAGGAGAATATTAGAAAATGATACAATAAGTTCAGTATATAATCAACGAGACATAGAAAATAAATTAAGAGAAAAATTAAAAGAAAAGAAGGAATTATCAGTAGAGGAGTTTAATAAAGAACTACAAAATCTTGAACAAGAAATAGAAGAACAAGCAGAAGACCAACGAGTAATAGGGGACGTTCCTTAAATCCCTAAAATTCGGGATAAAGGGGACGGACCTCTAGGGAATTTGGGGACGGGGCTTTTTGTCATTTTGGGGACGCGTCCAAAAATTACAATTTTGAGGTTTATGACAAAAATTTAATTAATATGTTT
>CALXXK010000013.1 GCA_944392675.1 uncultured Clostridia bacterium | reverse complement strand
TGTTACTACTAGTGCTACTAATGTTACTCCTTTATACTGTTTTAATTTTATACATATTCTATATGTATCATTTTGATTTTCTTTATTGGTTCTTTTACTTTGACTTTTTTCTCCTGTTATTTTTGTTTCTTGTTCTTTCATCTGGTGTTTCCTCCTTTTATTTTTTCTTTTTTATTTGTTTTTATAATAATTTTTTTATTTATATAAAATATGAATTCATTCAAAATAAGATTCCATATTTTTTAATTTATTCTTTTCAATATTCTTATATTATTCTAATAATAAAATGTATAACTATATATCATTTCTAAAACATTTAGGATTTTATAAAATTTAGATTTTTATATTTTAATCTCTGTATTCGTTTATTTAAATTATAAAAAAACTAATTTTTTATATCAATAGTATTGTTTTGATTAGCTAAGTTAGCAGATCAATGTTTTACATAATATAAGTTTTCCTTGAAAATTTATCTACAAATTTAAACATAATAGTTACAAATAAAAAAAGACCCTCCCTAATTATGCAAAAATGCATATTAAGGACCGTCCCTTTTTTAGCTAAACACTCATATTTATTCCCATTGAAACTACATCTTTCATATTTTCTATTAATTGGTCTATTTCTTTTGGTGTTACTATTAAATTATATTCTTTAGGATTTAATGCTTCTTTTATTTCTTCATAATTATCTTCTTCTTTCAATTTGTTTAAATAATCATTTGATTTTGCTTCTTCTTGTAATTTTGTTATAAATAAATCTAAACTGTCATTAACTAATACTGCTGTTTCTACAACTGTTGGTATTCCCAATGCAATTACTGGTATTCCTAGAGTTCTTTGACTTATTTCATTTCTTGTATTTCCAACTCCTGCCCCTGGTACTATTCCTGTATCTGATATTTGCACTGTACTACTTATTCTTTCTATACTCCTTGATGCTAATGCATCTATTACTATTAATAGTTTTGGATTTATATTATCAACTACTCCTTTTAGTATTTCTACAGTCTCTATTCCTGTTGTTCCTAATACTCCTGGTGCTATGGCACTTACCATTCTTGTTCCTTCTACTACGTATTGTGGCATGTAATTTATTATATGTCTTGTTACTTCTATTTCGTTTATAACTTTTGGTCCTAAACTATCTGGTGTTACATATATATTTCCTAATCCTACAACTAAAATTTCTCCTTGCTTATCTATATGTTTATCTATTATTTTCTTTAACTCTTTTGATACTATATCTGCCGCAACTTTTATTTCATCTTCTTGTGCTATTTTTAATTTCTGTATATCTATTGTTATATAATCTCCTATTGGTTTGCCTATTGCTTTCTCTCCATTTTCATTCGTTATTTTTACTCTTTCAATTTTTATATCTTCATTTATTTCTTCTTTTTCACTTTCTATTCCATCTATTTGGTCCTCTACATTATTCGCTTTCTGATAAATATCTCTTCTTTCTGATGCTATATCTGTTCTAAAATTATACATACTTTTTCCTCCTTTAGGGGACGTTCCTTCAATCCCTAAAATTAGGGATTTTGGGGACGGACCTGTAATTTACAAATTATTTATTTTATTATTTACAAAATAATGTTTTTTATTCGATAAAATAATTTGAAATATAATTTTTTTCTTATACTTAAAAAATCTAATTTTTATATAACTATTTTAATTTGTATTAATGAGGTTTAATTGTTGAAAATATTTCTAAATATATATCTTTTTATACTACAATAGAGTGTTTTTACAGATAAATATTCTATTTACTAATTGAACAATAAATATTATTATTTTTTTATATAATATAAATTTTTTCTTTGAAGGTCCGTCCCCATTTTCCCTAATTTTAGGGATTGGAGGAACGTCCCCTAAAGAATTTGCTTTTTGTTTAATTTTATGTTAATATATATGTATGCAACTCGTAAATTGCTGTTAATTCTTTTGACAGCTTGCTTTCCATAAAAGGAGGTCGTTTTATGGATAAAATTGCTAACAAAATCTTTGAAAAAGTCCAGAAAGAAAAAGTGGCAAAGCCTGTTGCAATACGATTCTTTTGCAAACTTTTTCAAACTGAAAAAGATTTTTCTCAGTTACCATACTTGTTAATTCAAGCTGTGGCAAAGGAAAAATCTTATTCAGAAATCCGGTTGCTGCCGGACTTTTTGGAATTAGCTTTTGCTATCCAAGATAGCAAAAATAATTCTAAATTCACAGAGTTTAAGAATGCTTTAGTCATTCTAGCACTGAATGACTTAACACATTCACACTCTGCACTTAATATGTATATTGATATATGCATATTAAAATCTCTATCAAGTGAAGCAGATTTTGAAAAAATTATTAAAAATCTGTCTTTAAAAGATAGAAAAAAAGTAGAATCTATTCTTTATCTTAATAAAGAATTCACTTCTACCTATCCTGGAGAATTAGAATCACTTCTTAAACTTATTGATGAAGAAGATTCTCCTTAAAATGGCAAGGACACTTATCCTTGCCATTTTAAATTTATACATTAAAGCTCTCTTTTTTGGTCTTTAACTAATGATTGTATCTTAATTTATATATTTTACTAATTTTTGTTTTTTTCTAACTATTAATTTTCCAAATATTTCTTTAAAAATTTTCCTGTATAACTTCTTTCATTATTACATACTTGTTCAGGAGTTCCAACAGCAATAACCTCTCCACCATTATCTCCACCTTCTGGTCCTAAATCTATTATATGGTCACATGTTTTTATTAAGTCTAAATTATGTTCTATTACAATTATTGTATTTCCTGTATCAACTAATCTTTGTAGTATGTCTACAAGTTTATGAACATCTGCTATATGAAGTCCTGTTGTTGGTTCATCTAAAATATATAATGTCTTTCCTGTTGCTTTTTTTGATAATTCGGTTGCAAGTTTTACTCTTTGGGCTTCTCCTCCTGATAGTGTTGTTGATGGTTGTCCAAGTTTAATATAGCTTAGCCCTACATCATATAGTGTTTGGATTTTTTGCTTAATTCTTGGAACTTTATCAAAAAATTGCAATGCTTCTTCTACTGTCATATCTAGTACATCTGCGATATTTTTTCCTTTATATTTAACTTCTAATGTTTCTCTATTGTATCTCTTACCCTTACATACTTCACATGGTACATAAATATCTGGTAAAAAGTGCATTTCTATTTTATGAACTCCATCACCGTTACAGCTTTCACATCTTCCCCCTGCAACATTGAAACTAAATCTTCCTTTTTGATATCCTCTAACTTTTGCTTCTTCTGTTGCTGCAAAAAGATCTCTTATAAAATCAAATACTCCTGTATATGTTGCTGGGTTTGAACGTGGAGTTCTTCCTATTGGTGATTGGTCTATATTTATTATTTTGTCAATATTGTTTAATCCTTTAACTGCTTTGCATTTACCTGGTTTTTCGTTTGCTCCATTTAATTCTTTTGCTATTGTTTTATATAATACTTCATTTACAAGTGTTGATTTTCCTGACCCTGAAACTCCTGTTACACAGTTAAATACTCCTAATGGGAATTTTACACTTATATTTTTTAGGTTATTTTCAGTTGCTCCCTGGACTTCAATTACTTTTGTTTTTGTATGTTTTCTTCTCTTTTTAGGTACTGGTATTTGTTTTCTGCCACTTAAATATTGACCTGTTATAGAGTTCTCTACTTTTTTTATTTCTTCTGCTGTTCCGCTGAGCCATTACTTGTCCACCATGAGTTCCTGCACCTGGTCCGATATCAATAATTTGGTCTGCTGCATACATTGTATCTTCATCATGTTCTACAACAAGTAATGTATTTCCTAAATCTCTTAGTTTTTTTAATGTTGCTAAGAGCTTGTCATTATCTCTCTGATGTAATCCTATACTTGGTTCATCTAATATATATAGTACTCCTGTTAAACCTGAACCAATTTGTGTTGCTAAACGTATTCTTTGTGCTTCTCCTCCTGACAATGTGCCTGCATTTCTTGATAGTGTCAAATATTCTAGTCCTACATCCATTAGAAATTGTAGTCTTTGATCTATTTCTTTTAATATTAGTTCTGAAATCATTGCTTCTGTTTTGTTTAATTCTAAATTACTTAAATATTCTTTTATTTTGTCTATTGACATTTCTGTTAATTCATTAATATTTTTATTACCAATTTTTATTGATAAAATTTCTGATTTTAATCTTGCCCCATGACATGTATAACATGGAGAATTACTCATATACATTTCATAGAAATCTCTCATCCCTTGAGATTTTGTTTCATTATGACGTCTATCTAGTGTTGGTAATACTCCTTCAAATGGTGCAGTAAACTTTCTTACTCCTGCATATGATGAATATTCAAAATCTATTTCTTCATCTCCTGTACCATATAGTATTTTTTCCATAAACCATCTAGGTAAATCTTTTATTTTTTTATTCTTTATATCTATTCCATAATGTCTTCCTATTGCTTCAAAATACATTTTTGCCATAGTATCGCCTTTTTTCATAGTACTTGCTCCAAATGCTTTTATTCCATCATAAAGTGTTTTGTTTTTGTCCGGTACTATTAAATCTTCATCCATTTTCATTAAATATCCTATACCTGTACAAGTTGGACAAGCACCAAATGGATTATTAAATGAAAACATTCTTGGAGTTAGTTCTGGAAAACTAAATCCACAATCTGGACATGCATAATTACAGCTATATAGTTTTGGCTCTTTTCCTACAATATCAATTAATACTAATTGGTTTGCATGTTTTAATGCTATTTCTACAGATTCTGTTAATCTGCTAATTATATCTGGTTTTATTACTAACCTATCTACTATTAATTCTATATTGTGTTTTTTCTTTCTATCTAGCTCAATATCATCTGAAAGTTCATATGTTTCTCCATCAACTCTTACTCTTACAAATCCTTCTTTTTGATATTCTTGAAATTGTTTTACAAATTCACCTTTACGTCCCCTTACAACTGGTGATAGTACTTGTATTCTTGTCCCTTCTTCTAATGTCATTATATTGTCTACTATCTGATCTATTGTTTGTTTTTCTATCTTTTTATGGCAATTTGGACAATATGGTACTCCAATTCTTGCATATAAAAGACGTATATAATCATATATTTCTGTTACTGTTCCAACAGTTGAACGTGGATTTTTTGATGTAGTTTTTTGGTCTATAGATATTGCTGGTGATAAACCGTCTATTCTTTCAACATTTGGTTTTTCCATTAATCCTAAAAATTGTCTTGCATATGATGACAAACTTTCTACATATCTTCTTTGTCCTTCTGCATACAATGTATCAAATGCTAATGATGATTTTCCTGATCCTGAAAGTCCTGTTATTACAACTAATTTATCTCTTGGTATTTCTAAATCTATATTTTTTAGATTATGTTCTTTTGCACCTTTTATTGTAATTTTGTCATTCATTTTATATTTTCCTTTCTTTCTTCTTGAAATACATAGGGTTTTATTTTTCATTTTTATGATATTCTTTTATTGTTTCATCATCTATTATAGTATATGTTTCTCCTGTATATGTTTTCTCCCATGGAGTATCTTTTTTATGTGTAATTTCTACTAATTGTCCTGCTGTATAATTCCCATAATTATTTATTACTTGATTAATATATATCATTTTTTTGATTCCCATTCTTGCAAATAATATTCTACTTAAAGATGGCATTTCTAATATATTCTGAGGATTTATATCTGTATCATCATCTAATTCTTCTCTTCCAGATTGTTTATAATTTTCATATACTGTTTCTACAACCGGTCCAAATTGAAATGCATATATATCATCAGAAAATAGCTTTTCATTTTCTTTAGTTAAATATTCAGCATAACATAAATACACCAATTTTTCTAATTTTAAATGTGTACATTTTATTTTTGACAAAATATATTTTGCTACATCAATACCTCTTAATTCTCTATCTTTCATTATTAACCTAATAAATTCAGTAATATTGTTAACAACATATACATCTTTAAAAAAGCTATCTGCTTTTTCTAATGACTTCCAATCTTCTGTTTCTGTTTCAACAAAATGTGTAGATATTGATACATCTTCTCCACAATGTTCTTTTATTTTTTGTATTTGAGATTTTAGAAATTTACTATCTAGCTGTTCAGGTTTTGAATAATCTAATGCTATTCTTTTCCCTTCTGTATATGAACTGCTCATTATAACAAAGTGTCTAGCCATAAATATTTCCTCCTTTATTCTCCGCTTCCCATTTTACATAATCTTGTTTATATATTTCGTGTGATTTTAAGTTATTTTCTTCATCTGCTTTATTCCATATTTGTAATTCCAATGGAAACGTATAATTATTAATACTAAAATATACATGTGTAGCTTTATAATTTCCTTTTTTCTTTGAGGAGTCTATACATTTAAGGTCTTTGTGTTTTTCTTTAATAAAACTTTGTATATCTTTATGCTTTAAATTTTGTTCTAAGATTATTCTAATTCCAAATAAATCATTGAAACATTTATTTATTGGAACTTTGCCATTTTCATGATTTTCTGAATAATTTTTAGTTTTAAATTCTATTGAATTTTGTGTCTTTACTCTTGTATTTATTTTACAATTTTTAAAATCTTCTGTTTGCAATTCTATAGTAAAATCTATAATATTATCATTTATAAAATTTCTATATTCAAATATTTTACTCTTTATAGTGTCAGATATAAGTATATTTTTTACTAATGTATTTTTTTAATTTATTTTTCTATCTTTTTGATATTTATTCCATTCATTATTTATAATAAAATATTCGTTTTGAATTTTATTAATTAATTAAAATTTAGAATTTATGTTTCAAATAGAAATATACTAAGTAAAACACTAAAATATTCCTACAATTTGTCCATTTTCATCTATATCTATACTTTCTGCTGCTGGAATTTTTGGAAGTCCTGGCATTGTCATTATTTCTCCCGCTAAAATCACAATAAATCCTGCTCCTGCTTTTAATTCTACATTTCTAACATGAATATCATAATTTTCTTGACATTCTAAATTTTTTGGATCATCTGAAAAAGAGTACTGTGTTTTTGCTATACAAACAGGTAAATTTCCATATCCCATTTTTTCTATTTTTTCTATTTCCTTTTCCGCTTCATCAGTATATTTTATATCATTTGCTCCATAAATTTTTGTTGCTACTTTTTTGATTTTTGATTTTATACTTTCTTCTAATTCATATATATAATTAAAGTTTTCTTCTTTCTTTGTCAAATCTACCAATCTGTTTGCTATATCTATTGCTCCTTCTCCACCTTTTGCCCAACCTTCTACTAGACTTAATTCAATACCTTTTTCTTCTAATTTTTTTTCTACAAATTTAATCTCTTTATCAGTATCTTGTGTATATCTGTTTAATGCTACTATTACATTTAAACCATATTTATTTTTTAAATTATCTATATGTCTATATAGATTGCTCATTCCTTTTTCTAGTCCTAACATGTTTTCTTCTTGTATTTTTTCTTTTTCTATTCCACCATGATATTTTATAGCTTTTATTGTTGCAACTAATACAACTGCATCTGGTTTTAGATCTGCTTTTCTACATTTTATATCTAAAAACTTTTCTGCTCCTAAATCTGCTCCAAAACCTGCTTCTGTTACTACATAGTCAGCTAGTTTTAGTGCAAGTTTTGTTGCTATTATGCTATTACATCCATGTGCTATATTTGCAAATGGTCCTCCATGTACTATTGCTGGTGTATGCTCTAGAGTTTGTACTAAATTTGGTTTTATTGCATCTTTTAAAAGTACTGTCATTGCTCCTTGCGCATTTAGTTGTTTTGCAAATATAGGCTCTCCTTTTTTGTTATAACCTATCAATATATTACCTAATCTTTCTTTTAAATCTTTTAAATCTTTTGATAAACATACTATAGCCATTATTTCTGATGCTACTGTTATATCAAATTTATCTTTTCTTGGAACTATTTTCTTTTCTCCTGATAGCCCTGTTTCTACTACTCTTAACTGTCTATCATTTAAATCTAGACATCTTTTCCATACTACTTTTTCAAAACCTAATTCATTTCCAAAATATATATGATTATCAATTAAGCTAGATAATAAATTATTTGCTGCTGTCATTGCATGTATATCACCTGTAAAATGTAAATTTATATCTTCCATTGGTGCTATCTGTACTTTTCCACCACCAGTAGCTCCTCCTTTTATTCCAAATACAGGTCCTAAAGATGGTTCTCTTAACGCCAACATAACATTTTTGTTTATTCTCTTTAACCCATCTGCAATGGCTATTGATATTGTGGTTTTTCCTTCTCCTAATGGTGTTGGACTCATTGCTGTTACTAAAATTAATTTTCCATCTTTTTTATTCTTATTTTTTTCCATTACTTTTTCTGAAATTTTGCACTTGTATTTTCCATATTGTTCTATATCTTCTTCGTCAATGCCTATGGAATTAGCAATTTCAGTTATTTTATTTAATTTTGTATTTCTTGCAATCTCTATATCTGTCATTATTCCACCACCTTATTTTCATCTAATATCTACACATCCTTATTAAACAATTAGTCCTACTACAATACCAATTAACGCTCCTACAAATACTTCTACTGGTGTATGACCTAATACTTCTACTAATTTTTCAGTTACTTGAACTCCTGTTAATCCAGGTGTTTCAACTAATTTATTTAATAATTTAGCTTGTTTTCCTGCTGCTCTTCTTACACCACATGCATCATACATTACTACAAAAGCGAAACAAAATGATAACGCAAATAAAGGTGTTCCAACTCCTTCATATTTTCCAATCAAAGTTGTCATTCCTGTAACAACTGCTGAATGTGAACTTGGCATTCCACCAGCTCCCATTATTCTTTTAAAATTAAATTTTTTAGTTTTTACTAAATCATATATCAATTTAAATAATTGTATTCCAAACCATAAAAAAAATGGTACATATATGTATTTATTTTGTATAAATGTCATAAAATCATTCATTTTTTGTATTACTCCCCTTATATATTTTATTCTTCAGTTTCAAAATTTTCTTCTTTTATCTCTCCATCTTGATTAACTAAAATAGATATCTTTTTTTCTGCTTTTTCTAAGATCTCATTGCACTCTTTTGATATCTTAATACCTTCTTCAAATTTAGCTACTGAATCATCTAAATTTAAATCTCCTTTTTCTAATTCTTTAACAATATTTTCAAGTTTTTCTATTTGCTCTTCAAAATTTTTATTTTTATCCATTTTCATTTCCTTTCCTTCCATTTTTCCAAACGAGACGGCTAAATAGGGATTTTGAGGACGGAGCTTTAGGGAATTTAGGGACGGGGCTTCAAATCCCTATCTTTATAAAAAATATAAATATATCTAAAAACTCTTGATAGGGATTTGAAGCCCCGTCCCTAAATTCCCTAAAGCTCCGTCCTCAAAATCCCTATTTAGCCGTCTCATTTGGCACATTTAGCATTAACTTTTCCGTCTGTAAATCTAATTTCTATTTCGTCACCTTCATTTAGTTGTTTCACGCTTTTAACTATTTTTCTATCTTTCTCTACTAATGAATATCCTCTTGATAATGTTTTTAGTGGACTTAATGCATCTAATTTTGATACTAATTCTACATATCTTGTTTTTTCATTTTTATATTTTTGTTTTATTACACTTTCAAGCTGTTTTATATACATATCTATTTTTATGTAATTGTCATTTATTCGTCTTGTTGGTTCTTTAAAAACAGAACTTGACATACATTTTTCATATCTTAATCTCATAAATTGCACTTTTTTTATTAGTGACATTCTTAATCTGTCTATATATGAATTTAACTTTTTATTTATTTCATATATATCTGGTACAGCTAATTCTGCTGCAGCTGATGGAGTTGGTGCTCTTAAATCTGCAACAAAATCTGCTATTGTAAAATCTGTTTCATGTCCTACAGCTGAGATTATTGGTATTTCTGAATTATATATACTATTTGCGACTATTTCTTCATTAAAAGGCCATAAATCTTCTAATGATCCTCCACCTCTTGCTAATATTAACACATCTGCTAATTTATTCTTATTCATGTAATCTATACCATATGCTATTTTTTCAGCTGCTCCTTCTCCTTGAACTGGTACTGGTAATAATCTTATATATACATTTGGATTTCTTCTTGTTGAAACATTTATAATATCTCTTATTACCGAACCGGTTTGTGATGACAAAACTCCTATTATTTTTGGCATCATAGGTATTTTCTTTTTGTGTTCTGTATCAAATAATCCCTGTTTTTCTAGTTTTTCTTTTAATTGCTGGTATTTTGTATATAAATCTCCTAAGCCATCTTCTTGCATAGCTTTTACGTATATTTGATATACTCCATCTCTTTCAAAAACAGATACTCCTCCTAAAATTATAACTTTCATACCATCTTTTGGCATGAAGTTTAATTTTTGAGCATATGTTTTAAACATTACACATTTTATTAAACTTTTTTCATCTTTTAATGTAAAATACATGTGACCTGTGTAATGATTTTTAAAATTTGAAATTTCTCCCTTTATTAGTAATTCAGTTAGATATTCATCTTTTTCAAATTTATCTTTTATGTATTTATTTAATTCAGTTACTGTGATTGCCATTTCAGAATAATTCATTTTTTCTTCCTTTTTCGTTTTTATAACATTTTTTATTTGTCATTTTTGGACGCGTCCCCAAAATGACAATTTACAACACTTGCTAATATTCCGTTTATAAAGTTTTTTGATGTGTCTTCTCCGTATTTTTTAGCCAATTCAACAGCTTCATTTATTACTACTTTGAATGGCAGTTCTTTATATATCATTTCATATATTGCAAGTTCTAATATTGATAAATCTACTTTAGAAATTCTTTCTATCTTCCAATCTGATTTTAAATTCTTTTTTATTTCTTCTTTAATTGTTTCTTTTTTACTTTCAATTCCTAAAATTGCATCTTCAATATATTTTTTAGCATTTTCATCTTCTATATCGTTATTTTCTATAAATGTTTCTATTTGCTCTTTTTTATTTTCTGTTTTTTGTATTTCTAGACTATATATTAGTTTAAATGCTAATTCTCTCATAGCTGATCTGTTCATACATATCCTCTTTCTAATTACATTTTATCTATAAATTTTTTTAATTTTGTTTTTACATCTTCTTTATTTTGTTGTATATAATTTCCTATAAATGCTCCCAATACTAATATTACTATTGCTAATATTAAGTCATGCAGTCTTGTTATTAATATAAGTATAGCTACTATAATTCCTATTATGGCTCCTTTGTACTGGTTCCAAAAATCTTTAAAGTTTTCCATTTTTTATCATTCCTTCCTCAAGGATTAAATCTGGTTGGAAAAATTTAAATTTTTCAACCTTACTTTCCTTTCTGTATTCATATTGTACTATAATTCTATGTTTCAATTATTTCTATTCTTCTGTTGTTTGCTCTGGTGCTACTTTTTTAACTGTAATATTTACTTCTTTTACTTCTAAATCTGTTGCTTTCTTAATTTTTTCTTTTACACTGTTTTGAAGGTTAGCTGATAAATCTTTTATTACAGCATCTGCATTGACTACCAAATTTGCATAAACTTTAACATTATTATCTTTATCTAATTCTACTCTAGTTGTAACATCTTGTGTATTTTCAAAAGTTTTTGCTACTGAATTAACTAAATTTTCAATAGTTTCTTTTGATATCATTAATTTTCCACTTTCATTTTCTAAAAGAACTCCTTGTCTTTCTTTAATTTGTTCTTTTGATGTTGAATCAAAAAATATACATTTTATTGAAAGTAGAATAAATATTATATTTACTCCTAATAATATTTTGCTTGATGTTTCTCCTGTTATTATATTGCTTACTATGCTTCCAACTAAATCTATGTCAAGCCAGTTAAATATTAATAAACTTAAGATAACTGCTAATATTAACATGACATAAGAATATATAATTAGTGTGATTTTTTCTAGAATTTTCATTTTAATTTCTCCTTTTATATTTTATTTTATATCTTTTTTTAATTTAATTTGATTTAAATTGTTTAATTACTTAATTAAATTTTTTGTTAGCCTTGTTTATTGTTTATCTTATTTTTATTAAAAATTTATTCTTGCTCTTCTGTATCTTCTTGATTTGATTTATTTTCTTCTAATACAGCATCTGTATTTACTCCTTGAACATGTACATTGACTTCCTCTACATTTAATCCTGTCATATTTTCAACTGCTTTTTTTACTCTATTTTGAATTTCAAAAGCTACATCAGGTATTCTTGAGCCATATTCAACAATTATGTTTACATCTATTTTTACGTTTTTTTCTGAAATATCAACTTTGATTCCTTTTGCTAAATTTTTCTTTCCACTTAAAACTTCTGTAATTCCTCCTGCAAATCCTCCTGACATTCCAGCTACACCTGGTACTTCTGATACAGCTACACCAGCAATTACAGCTACAACATCATTTGAAATTTGAATTCCTTCATTTTCTGTCTTTATTTCTTCTTCTAATTCAACTAATTCTCCCTTTTCTTCATTTACTTTATTTTCTTCTTCCATAAAAAAACCTCCTTGCATTTTTATTTTTTACATTATAGAAAGTGATATTTCTCATAATGTAAAAATGATATACTTAACTTCTGTATAAGTATACCAATTTTTTACTATTTTTACAACCATTTTTACCAAATTTTCATTTTAAATTAATAAATTTTTGCCATAATTCACAGCTCCAAATAAGCTCCTAATATCCTAAAATATATAATTTTGAATGTGATTGAAACAATTTTAGAAATTATTAATTAATTTTTTGGAAAATGTTCACGTCGAGCTTTAGAGAGGACTAAGTGAAAGGGTGTCAAAAAATTAATTTAGAATTTCTTAAATTGTGTATTGAACCGAAAAATTATATATTTTAGGATATTAGGAGCTTATTTGGAGCTGTGAATTGTAACAAATCTTTCTCAAATTCAATTATTATTCAAAAACACTATATTCTATTATTTTATTTCCTCTTAAATAATCTTTTATATTCATTCTTTTAGCATTTTCACCTTGAATTTCTAAAACCTTTATAATTCCATCCTTAGCTTTAATAAATAATCCATCTTTTTCATTAGAAATTAAAACAGTTCCATTTTTTATTCTGTTAATATCTTTATCAACAATCATATTTAGTGAATTAGCAATATCAACCTTCCAAAATTTTAGTTTTTTACCATTCAAAAATGAATACGCTCCCATTATTGGATTTAAACCTCTTACTAGATTTTTTATTTCATTTACATTTTTGTTGTTCCAATCTATTTTTGCCATTTCTTTATTAAGCATTGGTGCAATTGTAAAGTCCTCGCCTTGTTTTTCTCTTGGCGCTGTTCCGCTTTGAATTTGCTCTAATGTTTCAACTAAAAGTTTTCCACCTATTTTTGATAACCTATCCCATAATTCTCCTGTTGTTTCATTCTCACCAATTTCTACTTCTTTTTTCAAAATCATATCTCCTGTGTCCATACCTTCATCCATATACATTGTTGTAACTCCTGTTACTTTATCTCCATTTAATATGGCCCATTGTATTGGGGCGGCTCCTCTATACTTAGGTAATAATGAAGCATGAACATTTATACATCCTAATTTTGGTATTTCCAAAATTTCTTTTGGTAATATCTTTCCATATGCTACAACACATATGATATCTGGATTTAATTTCTTAATTTCATTTATAAAATCTGTATTGTTTTTTACTTTTTCTGGTTGAAATATTTTTAACTCTTTCTCTAATGCAAACTCTTTCACAGGAGTAGGTATCATTTTCATACCTCTTCCCTTTGGTTTATCTTGGTTTGTAACAACTGCTAATATTTCATGTTTTGCATTATATATTCCTTCTAAACTTTCTTTAGCAAAATCAGGTGTTCCCATAAAAATTACTCTCATAAAAATCTCCTTTCTTCCTTAGGGGGACGTTCCTTCAATCCCGAAAATTAGGGAAAATGGGGACGGACCTAGATAGGTCCGTCCCCATTTTCCCTAATTTTCGGGATTGAAGGAACGTCCCCTCTTTCCCTATTCTTTTTCTGGTTCTATGTATACTAATGTTCCTGGAGCCATTTTTTCAACAAATAGTTCTCCATTAAGATGATCTACTTCATGTGCTATTGCTTGTGCTAATAATTCTTTTGCTTTTACTCTCATTCTTTTTCCTTCTCTGTCTGTATATTCTGCCACTACTTCTGCTGGTCTAACTACTTTTGCAAATTTATTTGGAAAGCTTAGACATCCTTCATCTACTTCTTGTTCTCCTTTAGTCTTTATTATTATAGGATTTATTAAAACTATTGGTCCATTATCGTCATATAAGTCTATTACGATAACTCTTTTTAAAACTCCTACTTGAACTGCTGCTAGTCCTACTCCGTTATACTTATGCATTGTTTCTATCATGTCATCTATTAAAGTTTGTAGCTTATCATCTATTATTTCTACTTCTCTAGATTTCTTTTTTAAGATTTCGTCCCCTTCTAATCTTAAATTTCTGATTGCCATTTTTAATCTCATTCCTTTCATTTTTTGTTACATCTTCTTATAATTATTATAATTAATACATAGTCAACCATTTTTCAGTTATTCTTCTATATTATTACATCATATTATTAGGATTAACATCAATTGTTATCCTCGTTGTTTTTAAATTTGTTTTATATATTTCTTTTAGACAATTATTAAATACAGTATTTGCTTCTTCATCCATACGCCCTTTTATGATTATTCTCCATCTATATTTATTTTGTATCTTGTCTATAGGTGATGGCATTGGTTTAAATATTATAAATTTTGTTTTGTCTAAACTGGTATTTAAATATTGATATATTATATGGCTTGTCTTTTTTATCTCTTCTTCACTTTCACTGTTAAATCCAATTACTATTATATCGCAAAATGGAGGATATTTCAACTGTTTTCTTATAGCGATTTCTGTTTCAAAGAATAAATCATAATCTTGTTTCTTTGCACATTGTATACTAAATTCTGATGGATTATATGTCTGGATTACTACTTTTCCTGGTAAATTTTCTCTTCCTGCCCTTCCTGCTACTTGTGTTAATATTTGAAACGTCCTTTCACTCGCCCTATAATCATCTATATTTAATGAACTATCTGCTGCAATAACTCCAACTAAAGTTACATTTGGGAAATGATGTCCTTTTACTACCATCTGTGTTCCTATTAAAATATCTATATTTTCATTTTTAAATTTATTTAATATTTCTTCATGCGAATTTTTCTTTGTAACAGTATCTACGTCCATCCTTATAGTTGAAGCATTTGGAAATTGTTTATGGATTTCTTGTTCTAATTTTTGGGTTCCTGTTCCAAAATATCTTATCTTATCACTATGACATTCAGGGCATACTGTAACTACTTTTTCTTCATGTCCACAATAATGACATTTTAACTTATTTTCATAACTATGATATGTCATACTAATATTACAATTTTTACATTTTACTGTATAACCACAATTTCTACACATTATGAAAGTTGAATAGCCTCTTCTATTTAAAAACAAAATCGTCTGCCTTTTGTTTTTTATATTTTCTTCTATTTGTGAATATAGTTCTACACTTAGCATTGATCTGTTTCCATTAGCTAGTTCTTCTTTTAAATCTACTATTTCTACACTTGGTAATGATGATTTGTTGGCTCTTTTTGTTAATTTTAATAAAGTTATTTTTTCTTTTTGGGGTTGGATTTCTAAGTTTGAATTTGAAATCATTTCTGTATTTACATCTGGAATAGATTTGTAATATGTTGATATATCTGGTGTTGCACTTCCTAATAACAAAGGACATTTATTTTCTTTTGCTAAATATTTTGCTATCTCTTTTGCTTGGTATTTTGGTGTTACTTCTGATTTATATGAACTGTCATGTTCTTCATCTATTATTATAATTCCTAAATTTTCGACTGGTGCAAATATTGCTGATCTTGCTCCTATTATTATTTTTGCTTCGCCATCTCTTATTTTTTCCCATTCATCATGTCTTTCCCCTATTGATAATTTACTATGTAATATTGCAATTTTTCCTTCTCCAAATCTTGATATAAATCTATCTAAAATTTGTGGTGTTAGAGATATTTCGGGTACTAATACAATAGCTGTTTTTTCTTTTGATATTACATCTTCTATTAGTTGCAAATATATTTCCGTTTTTCCTGAACCTGTTACTCCATATAACAAAAATTGTTCATATTTTTCTTCATCAATTGTATTTTTTACCTTTTCATATGCATTTTCTTGTTCTTCTGTTAAGACTAATTTATTTGTTTTTTCTACTTTTTTGTTTATTAATGGGTTTCTGTTTACTTTTTTCTCTACTATTTCTAAATATCCATTTTTCACTAATGTATTTACTATTGCTCTTGAGCAGTCTGTAAATGCTTCGATTTCTTGTACTGTAGAACCTTCATTATTTTTTAGAAATTCTAATATTCTTTTTTGTTTTTCTGACTTTATTTTCCCTAATTCTATATCATTATTTATATCTTCTATGTCTTTTTTTAAATATATACTGTTAATAGTTTTATCTTGAACTCTTTTTTCTTTGTTCCTTGTTCTAGTACCTGGTGTTAACATTAGTTTTATACAGTCTGAGATGGTGCAAAAATATCTTTTTGCCATCCATTTGGCTAATGCTATCTGTTTGTCTGTTAGGTTGTCTTCTATCTTTTTTATATCTTTTATTTGATATTCTGATTTTTCTTTAATTTTTATGACAAATCCTTCTTCTAGTTTTTCTCCTTTTCCAAATGGTACTAATACTTTGCTTCCAATAACTATATAGTCTTCTAATTCTTTTGGAATATTGTAGTCAAATGTTGTATTTAATTTTTTTGCTGTTCTATTTATTATTACTTCTGCAACCATTCTTTCTCCTTTTCTTTTTGTGTCTTTAGTATATCAAATTTAAGTTTTTTTTACAATAAATCTCTGAAAGTTTAATGAATCAAAATACATTTTATCACAAAATTCTATATATTTTTGTATATAAAAATCACAGAATTCCATTTTAAGTTTACAAATAAAACAGGATATTTCACTATACCCTGTTTGCATTTAAATTTTGTTACTTTTCTTCTAACCATTTAAAATATTTTTCTTTTATAATATCTGCTACTTCTTGTGGAGTTAAATTACTTGTATCTAATACTAAATCATAATTACTTTCATCTTCTTTTCTAACTCCATATAAATTGAAATATCTTTCATTTTCAAGTTTATATCTTTTTTTTATATCTCTCTTTTGCTCTTCAATTGTACTAAAATTTTCTGAACTTTTTCTATTTTCATCTTCAAAAGCTCTTTTAGCTGCTATATCTATATTTACTTTTAAATACACCTTAAAAGATTGAGGTACTGCATACCATCCTAATCTTGCATCAATTATAAAATTATCATGTTCTTTAGCATATTCAGAAGCACTATTTTCTATTTGTCTGTCTATTTCTGGATGTTGTTTTACATACACATTAAATTCAGTAACATCCATTCCCATATCTTTTGCTAATTTTCTGAAATAATCCCCATTTCTATATACACCAAAATTTAATTCTTTCATTAATATTTTAGAAACAGTTCCTTTTCCACTTGCTAATTCTCCACCAAGTGAGATTATATGTTTTTTTTCCATTTTTTAATCTTATCCTTCCTTAAAGTATAAATTTAATGAACAATATCGAGCTTTTTATGCTTTCATTGTTCATAAAATTATTTATTTTTTATATTATTCTATTATCTGAACCTTCCCTTCTGCAATTTCATTTGCAGCTAATGTAACTGGTGATTCTTCTTTTACTTTTGTCAATGGTTCTGCTCCAGCTGCTATTTGTCTAGCCCTCCTTGCTGTAGCAATTACTAATTCATATCTATTGCTTGCTTTTGTTAATAATTCTGTAACACTTGGTTTTACTATCATAAAAACTCCTCCTAACAAATTATTTTGAATTTTCTACTAATTGCTTATTAATTTCTTCTTGTGATATCGTCTTATCTATTCTTCCTCCTACTGTTTCTGGTTGAACTGCTGATAATATTATATGTCC
>CALXXK010000012.1 GCA_944392675.1 uncultured Clostridia bacterium | reverse complement strand
ATTTTTGGACGCGTCCCCAAAATGACAAAAAGCCTTATCCCTAAGCTCCCTAAAGCCTTGTCCACATTTTTCCCTATATAGGTCCGTCCCTTTGTTCCCGAAAATTAGGGATTAAGGAACGTCCCTTTTAATATGTACATCTTTTAATTGTTGATCTGACACCCTTGATGGTGCTCTCATAAGTAAATCTCTTGCTCTCTTATTTTTTGGAAATGCTATTATTTCTCTAATGTTTTGTGAATTAGCAATTAGCATTATCATTCTATCAATTCCTGGTGCTGCCCCTGCATGTGGTGGTGTTCCATATTGGAATGCATTGTATAATGCTCCAAATCTTGTTTTTACATCTTCTTCTTTATATCCTGCTATTTCAAATGCTTTTATCATTATTTCTGGGTTATGGTTTCTTACTGCTCCTGATGCCATTTCATATCCATTACATACTAAGTCATATTGATATGCTAAAATATCTAATGGATTTTCGTTTTCTAATGCTTCCATTCCACCTTGTGGCATTGAAAATGGATTATGACTAAAGTCAATTGTTCCTTCATCTGATAATTCATACATTGGAAAATCTACTATAAAACAGAATCTGTATACATCTTTTTCTAATAAGTCTAATCTTTTTCCTAATTCAATTCTTACTAATCCTGCTATTTTTTGTGCTTTTTCAAATTCGTCTGCAACAAAGAATATAGCTGAATTTTTTTCTAATCCAAATTCTTTTTCTAATTCTTCTTTTATATCTGGAGTTATAAATTTTGCAATTCCTCCTGTAACTTCTCCTGTCTCTTCATATTTTGTCCATGCTAATCCTTTTGCTCCAACATCATCTGTTGTAGCAAATTCTACCATTTTATCAAAGAATTTTCTTCCTTGTTTAGCACCGTCTGGTACAACTATTGCTTTTATTGTTTTTCCTTTAAATGCATTAAAATCAGAATTTTCAAATACTTTTGTAACATCTTGTATTATTAATGGATTTCTTAAATCTGGTTTATCTATACCGTATTTTTCCATTGCTTCTCTATATGGAATTTTTAAAAATGGTCCTTTATCAACTTTCCAATTTGTAAATTTTTCAAATGTATATGGTACTACTTCTTCTATTATTTTAAATACATCTTCTTGTGTTGCAAAACTCATTTCAAAGTCTAATTGATAAAATTCTCCTGGTGCTCTATCTGCTCTTGGATCTTCGTCTCTGAAGCATGGTGCTATTTGATAATATTTATTAAATCCTGCCACCATTAATAATTGTTTAAATTGTTGTGGTGCTTGTGGAAGTGCATAAAATTCTCCTGGATTTAATCTACTTGGTACTAAGTAATCTCTTGCACCTTCTGGAGATGAATTAGCTAATATTGGTGTTTGTATTTCTGTAAACCCTAATTCATCCATCTTATCTCTCATTGCTTTTAAGATTTTTGAACGTAATAGAATATTGTTATGCAATTTTTCATTTCTTAAATCTAAAAATCTATATTCTAATCTTAAATCTTCTCTTACTTCTTGATCTGTATTTATTTCAAATGGAAGAACATTTTTACATTTTCCTAATACTTCTATATTATTTGCTATTACTTCTATCTCTCCTGTAGGTATTTTTGGATTTTTATTTGTTCTTTCCACAATTTTTCCATCTATGTGTATACAACTTTCTGAATTTAATTCTTTTGCCATCTCTTGTAATTTTTCGTCATTTACTACTATTTGTGTTATTCCAAATTCATCTCTTAGGTCTATAAAAATCATTCCACCTAGATTTCTTATTTTTTGTATCCATCCTGCTAGTTCTACTTGTTCTCCTACATTTTTTATTCTTAATTCTCCGCATGTTTTTGTTCTATACATATCCATTCCCCCATTTGTTTAAAATAGTTATTTTATAATATCACATTTTTGTTTAAATATCAATGGTTTTATTAATAACTTCTTTCATTTTCTTCTATTTCACTTGTTCTATCTTTATATATTTTTTGATAAGCTTGTTTTAATTCCATAAATCTTTGTCCAAAAAAATTCATGTAATGTTCTTTTGTTGTTTCTGGTAAAACAACATTTGTTTCCTCTTTCATCTCATTAATAGCTTGTCTTATATTAAAATTTTCAATTACTTTATCTAAATATTCTTTAAACCATTTTTTATCTTTATATTGTTCTATGAATGAATCCATACTTACTAAACTTCCATCTGTTGTTTTTCTCATTATTTTATTATTTCTATTTAAATCACAGCTACAATCTATATCATAGACAGGAGCTATTCTCACTCTTCCATTTCTTTTATTATTCAAAATTGCCCAATTTTTATTATGCTGATCTTCATGTTTGACAAATCTAAATAAAAATGATTGTTTTATAAAATCTTTTTCTATATCTTCTATGTCTTGACTACTATATCCATTTTTTTGTAAATAATTTTTTGTTATTTCTATTAGTTTTTCAATATCTAACTCTTTTGTGTCTTCCCCCATAGCTTCTATTATATCTTCTCCATGAATAAGTTCTTCATCCTTATGTTTAAAATCTAATGTAAAAATATATACTCTTTTATCTATTTTATTATTATTTTTTAATTTTGCTAAATAATATTGTGCTGTTCTATTTTCTGTTTGAATTGCAATTTGAGGAATTAGTAAATATCATATTGTTCTTTTGTTATATCTCTTTGTATATCTCCATAAGGATTTTTTAATAGTCCCATTGTTTTTTTATCTGGTAACATTATCCAACCTCTACAGAAATAAAAATCATTAACATCTATATATGATTCTTTACATTTTTTTATATCTACTAACATATGACCTTCTGAATCCCAATTAAAATAATTAACTTCGCTATTGCTATCTATATCTAATATTCCATTTCTTTTTAAATATTCTTTATATTCTTTTTCATTTTTAAAAAACATTTTTTTCTCCTTTCAGCATTTTATGTTATATTAATATCATTTATTTTTGAAAATTACAATATTATTAAGTAAATCTTTTTTTCAAATATTGCTATTTATATAATTTAATGTTAATATAAATTTATATAGAATTTTTTTGAGGTGTCTTATGAAAGAATATGTTTTTGATTTTTATGATAGAACAAGTTTAAAATCATATAATTTAGATAAAACTATGCAATATCAACTAAATTTGTTAGATAGTTTAGATGTTTTCACTCGAAAACATTGTGAAAATGTAGCGAGTTTAACATGTCGTATATGTGAATATTTGCATTGTAATAGAGGATTTACTGAATATTGTACTATATGTGCATATTTACATGATATTGGAAAAATGTTTATTCCTCCAGAGATTTTACAAAAGCCAGCAAAATTAACTGATGAAGAATATGAAATCATGAAAACCCATACTACTTTAGGATATGAAATGTGTATGAAAGATGAAAAATTAAGACTTTATGCTGCTGGACCTTGGTATCATCATGAAGCTTTAAATGGTACAGGTTATCCTAGAGGATTAACTAAAAAAGATATTCCTTATGAGGGACAAATTATCCGTGTAGCTGATGAATATGATGCTATTGTTAGCAAAAGACAATATAAATCTCATGTTGGTATTTCTGATACATTAAAAATTTTGATTGAAAATACTAAACCATCACAAGATGATTCTAAATCTCATGCTCTTAGTAAAATAGCTGAAAATGCTAGATATGGTAAAAATAATCCTATTATTGTTAAGACTCTATTTAAAGTTGTTATTGATGATATTGAGTATGAAATTTATTGTACTTTGAATTATTTGAAAGATTTAAAAGATGAAATAAAAAGATATAAAGAAATTGAAAAATACAGATTAAAAATGGAGAAATCTAAAAGTGATAAAAAGAAAAATTATTATTTAGAAGGTATTAAAGCTCTTTTAAAAAGTCCAGAAACTTTAGATAATTACCAACATTTATATGAAGAATATAAAAACGCTTATCAAACTAGAAAGGCTATAATTGATAATTTATATCATGAAATTAAAGTAATTAAAACTTTGAGAGTTTGATTTGCTATTAGATAAATTTAATCCTATAAAGAAATTTCTCTTCTTTATAGGATTTTTTATACCATTATACCAAACTTATTCTTCTAATCCAAAACTTACTCCTAGTGCATTATTTATTTTGTTTATTATTTTTTCATCATCTATATGCCCTATTCTTTCTTTTAATCTACTTTTATCAATTGTTCTAATTTGCTCTGCTAAAACTATTGAATTATTTTTTAGTCCACATGCTTCTGAATCTATTTCTATATGTGTGGGCAATTTTGTTTTACTTGTCTGTGATGTTATTGCTGCTGCTATGACTGTTGGGCTATATTTATTTCCTAAATCATTTTGTATAATTAAAACTGGTCTTATTCCTCCCTGTTCTGATCCTACTACTGGGCTTAAATCTGCATAAAACATATCGCCTCTTTTTATTTGCATATTTTTCACTCCTAATATTATTGTATTGTCAACTAGGTATTTTTTTATTTTAGTAAAATTAATTGAACTTAATATATCTTGCTGTTTTAATTTTTATTAATTCTACTTATAATATTGTATGTAAATTGTCGTTTTTTAGTTATTGATTTTACCTTTGTGACTAATAATATTATTACCAGTTTTTAAATTTTTAGTCAGAAGATTTTTTGTTTTAATAGATACTTTTTGAACTTCATAAAAATACTATATAATATAAATTCTTTTTGATGTAATGTTAACCGAGTAATGAATAAAATTTATATTATATAGTATTTTTATGAATTTAATCTATTTTTTATAAATCTAAAAAAAATTCTTCTAACTTTTTAATTAATAAATCTTTATCTTCAATTGTATTTATATAATTTCTAAATTCACTTGAATTTTTCATATTTTTTGTATACCAAGACATATGTTTTCTTAATTCTTTAATTGCAATATCTCCTTTTTCTTTAACAGCTAATTCAATTTGTTTTTTTATTACTTGCAATTTTTCTTCATTTGATGGCTTTTCTAAGATTTTCCCAGTTTCTAAATATGTTAAAATCTGTTTAAATATCCATGGATTTCCAAAACTTCCTCTACCTATCATAATTCCGTCTACTCCTGTATATTCAAACATATTTAATGCTGATTTTTCATCTATTACATCACCATTTCCTATTACTGGTATTTTTACTGTTTCTTTTACTTGTTTTATTATATCAAAATTTGCTTTTCCTGTGTAATATTCTGACCTTGTTCTACCATGTACTGTTATTGCTGATATTCCTTCATTTTCTGCTATTTTTGCTATTTCTGTTGCTACTATGTGTTCTTTATCCCATCCTGTTCTAATTTTTAAAGTAACTGGGACTTTTGAGTTTTTGATTACTGCTCTAATTATCATTTTAGCTTTTTCTAAATCTAGCAATAACTTACTACCATCTCCATTTTTTACTACTTTTGGTGCTGGACATCCCATATTTATATCTATAATATCAGCTATTTCACTTATTTTGTTTGCCGCATATCCCATTGTTTCTTCATCACTACCAAATATCTGGAAACTTATTGGCCTTTTTTCTCCTTCTGTATTTAATAGTCTTTTTGTTTTTTGATCATTATGAAACATTGCTCTAGAACTTGCCATTTCAGTACATACCATTCCTGCTCCTAATTCTTTACATACAGTTCTAAATGGCAGGTTTGTTACACCTGCCATTGGAGCTAATATTAAATTATTTTCTAATTCTACATTTCCTATTTTTAATTTTTTTATATATCCCATTATAACTCCTATTTTATTAATTTGTTTTATATCTCTCTTGATTATTTTTCAATTCTAGTTTGCTACAAATATTGTTTTTTGCCTTTTACTACTTATATTTAATAATAATCCTATACATATAAAACTTGTAATTAGCGAACTTCCTCCATAGCTTACAAATAATAGTGGAACTCCTGTAATAGGTAATAATCCCATTACCATTCCTATATTTTCTAGCATATGAAATAGAAATACTCCTGTAATTCCTGAAGCTATTAGTTTTCCTGTTTCATCTTTAGCTGTTTTTGCCACATACAGACATTTTGTTATTAATAACACATACAGAATTATTAGTGCACATGCTACTATAAATCCCATTTCTTCTCCTATTACCGCAAATATAAAGTCTGTTGTTTTTGGGTATAGAAATCCTAGTTGCGTTTGGTTTCCTTTAAGTAATCCCATTCCTGTTAATCCGCCTGCTCCAATAGCTAATTTTGATTGTATAATATTATATCCTGCACCTCTTGGATCTGATTCTGGATGTAAAAATATATCTATTCTTGCTTTTGCATGATCTGGTAATATGAAGTTATACATTATAGGTACTAATATTACTACTAGTAACAAACTTACTATTATATATTTTTTATCTATTCCTGCTGTAATTAGCATAAAAATTGTTGCCATTATATATGCTGCTGCTGTTCCATAGTCAGGTTGCTTTACTATTAATATGACTGGTACTAAAACTATTGCACCTATTATTAATAATTTAGTTGGTCTATTTATTTCAGATTTATTTCTACTTTGTATCTTTGATATTGCATATGCTAAAAATAGTATAACAAATACTTTTGCAAATTCTCCTGGTTGGAGTGAAAATGCTCCTATATCAAACCAACTAGTTGCTCCATTTATTGGGGTTGTAAATAGTACTGCAATTAGTAAAATTATGAAACCTCCATAAAATATTGGCGATAATTTTACGATTGTTTCATAATCTACTAACATTACAATTATCATAATTACTAAACTTACTCCTAGCCAGACACATTGTTTATAAAAATCATCATATCCACTTTCCTGTGTTGCTGAAAATAAAGCTACTAACCCTATTACTGATAATATAACAGCTATAATTAATAAACTCCATTCTACATTTTTTAATTCTCTTTTTCTCATTAAACCACTCTTTTTCTTTAATTATTTTTTGATTTAATTTCTTCTTTTGCTTGCGTATTTTGCTCATCCTGTACATTTTTGTTTTCTTCTATGTTTGAGTTTTTTTGTTCTTCTTGTTTCAATTTATTTTGTTCTTGATTTTGTTCTTTGCTTTCATTATTAACTTTTTGTTTTTCTTCTAAATCTTCATTTTTTTCATTTTCTTTTTTCTTATTTTCGTCATTATTTATTTTTTGTTCTTGATTTTCAATGTTATTGTTTTCTTCTTTTTGTTTTTGATTTTTTTCATGCATCTTTTTTTCCATTTTTCTTGCTTCATTTTTTATATTCAAAATTGGTATATTTGCATATAAAGCTGGTGCTCCATTTGTTCCATCCTCATTTTCTTTATTTGTTAATCTTACATCAATAGCTTTTTCATCTACATCTATATATTTTTTTATAACTTCAATTATTTCTTGTTTCATAAGTTCTAAAAAGTCTGCTGATACATTTGCTCTATCTTGCATTAATACTAAGTGTAATCTTTCTTTTGCAGCTTCTTTAGAATTTGATGGTACATTTTCTTGTTTTTTATTAAATTTCTTAAAAAATTTCATTATGTTTTCTAACATTGTTCTTTTTTACCCCCGAATTTTTTGTTATTGTTTTCTAAATAATCTTTTTAATTTCGCAAAAAATCCCTTTTCTCTTCCTGGTATTGTTACTTCTATCTTTTCTCCTAATACTCTTTTGGCAATTTCTATATAAGCTTTACCTGATGGTGCTTTTCTGTTTTGAATTACTGGTTCTCCTTTATTTGTTTGTGTTATTATGTATTCATCATCTGGAACCACACCTATTAAGTCTATTGATAATAAATCTACAATATCCTCAACATCCATCATTTCACCTTTTTTTACCATATTAGGTCTAATTCTATTTATAACCAATTCTGGATTTTTTATTTCTGATGATTCTAATAGTCCTATTATTCTGTCAGCATCTCTTATTGCTGATATTTCTGCAGTTGTTACTACAATAGCACGATTTGCTCCTGCAATTGCATTTTTAAATCCTTGTTCTATTCCTGCTGGACAATCTATAAGTATATAGTCAAACTCTTCTTTTAGTTTATTTACTAAATTTCTCATCTGTTCTTCATTTACTGCGCTTTTATCTCGTGTTTGGGCTGCTGGTAGTAGGTATAATTCTTTAAATCTTTTGTCTTTTATTAATGCTTGTCTTAATTTACATTTTTCTTCTACAACATCTACTATGTCATATACTATTCTGTTTTCTAGTCCCATTACAACATCTAGGTTACGAAGTCCAATATCTGTGTCTATTAATACTACTTTTTTTCCTTCTAGTGCTAAACTTGAACCTAAATTTGCTGTTGTTGTTGTTTTTCCTACTCCACCTTTTCCTGACGTTATAACTATTACTTCTCCCATATTTTTCCTCCTTAGGATTTTAAAAACACTTTTTTAACAGATATATGATATAACGAATTTGTTAAAAAGTCAATGTATTTACATAAAAAATAAAAAAAACTATGAAATTCAAAATTTTATTATTTTGAATTTCATAGTTATATTGACAACCTCTAATTATCTACCTCTAAAAATGCTTCATTTAATTTTTTTAATAATCCCCTTATAAACGGTTTTAGCTTTTAGTAGAACTAATATATTACTGGTCGGAAAGAAGTGTAATAGCCGTTAATGTCAGTCGTGCTAAAGTCTATGCGGTAAGAAGCTGGATAACTAGATCCATCACGGTAGCAAGAACCTCCTCTAGAAGTGCATGAATAGTAAGCATGAGTGCTTTTTTCTAATGTTCTCTCCCATTGATTACCTGCAAAATCATATATATTCATCTTACAATTTTGACTACTATTTGCCCCTGTTGTTAATAAAACATTCGTATTTTTTAATTTTGTACTATTCTCTACATATCCACTTGTATTTTCTGTATAAAGTTTAAAACTATTTTCTGTTTCTGATGTTGTTGTATATTTCCCATTTCCTATTGGGAATTCTGCCTCAGAATAATTTCCCCAATTTGTTGAATGCTCTGTTAAATCTGCTACTGACATTCTACCTTTTACTTGTAAATGTTTTAACACTAAATCCCACTGTATTCCAAATATTAAACTACTTGTATAATCTCCTGAATTTAATTGACTTGACTTTATTTGTGCATTTGCACATGTTATATAATTATATGGATATTTCCCTTGTGCTATTACTGGTGTTCTTGAATTGTCTTCTTTTGCTGGGTAACTATCTGCTCCAGCTTCATATTGCCCTATCCAAAATCCTCCATTTCTATATACACTACTTAACATTGTTTGTTTTAAACTATTATATTCACTATATGATAGTCCACAACCTCTATTATCATCTAATTTATCATCAATTTTTACATAATATGTTGTACTAGAACTACCAAAACTTTCTACTGGTGTTGCTCCTGTATTATCACTATATATTACTCCATAATATGTTTTTGCTTCATTAAATTTGGTAGTATTTTCAAATCTCACCTGACTATATGATGAACTACCATCATATGACGCTCCATAAACATCATACCACTGGTCTGTATATCCATTTCTTGAAAGCAATGTTCCTGTATATGCTTCTAAATCATCTTCTATTTTTTCATAATTATTTTCTGTCGTATCACTTGCAAAAACTTGTGTCTTTGGTACCTCTACCCATGTCCAATAATTTGTTCCATCTGTTACCACTAATCCTGTCTTTAAGTCTGTTCCTTCTACATGGCTAAAGTCATCTCCTGGTAAATATGGTTTTGTATCTGCTGTTTGAAATTCCGATAAATCATCTTTTGTTTTTTCTGGAATATCTACTAAACTAACTGGTACTTTATCAACATCTTCTACACTATAATCTGTATAAAATTTCTGTCCATCTATTTCTATACCTTGTACATAAAATACATTATTGCTATCTCCATTTATTATATATATATCTGTTAACTGGTTTACTTGATTTTTCATTTCATCTGTTATTTCTGTATTATTACCAACTATTTGTTTGTATTTTTCATAATCTTTACCATAGTTTAGAGATAAATTTTCGATTGCTTTTAAATCTATTACATAGAATTTACCTGTATCTACTGCTGTACTTATTATACCTGATGTTTGTATATCTCGTCCTGCAATATTATATTCTATATTCTTATTAGCTGGTATTTCTCCATATTGCGCATAATATGAATTTACTTTGTCTCGTATATTAGTTATATCATTTTGCATATTTTTTAATTGTTCTACCTGTAAATTGTCTTTTAGACTATATAAAATTACATTTGTTATTATAATTAAAACAATTACTGCTGTAGCTAAATAAATTAATGTTACACCTTTTTGACTTTTTAATAAATTACTCATCTTTAGAATTCTCCTTTTTTATCTTTAGTATTAGTTTACTATTTATTTGTTTTAAATTCAAGTTTTTTTGAAAAATTTGTATGGGATTTTATTCATATTTTTGTATTAAACTATACATTTTATTTTTTCTTTCATATATTATATCTTCTCTTATTACTAAAATCCATAAAACTAAAACTATTATGAATATTGCTATATTTTTTAGATAAAAAACTGCAAAACTTGAAATTATCGTTATTATTCCTATAGTAATAAATGATATTCTATTTATGTATTTTTCGGCTTTTCTTTTTCCTAATGATATATGTAATATTTCTTTTATTATTCTTCCTCCATCTAATGGATATATTGGTATTAAATTAAATAGTATTAATAATATGTTTGAATATATTATTATTAAATTAGAAAATATTCCTACATCAATATTATAAAATATTATTATGCAAATTAGGTTTGTTAATGGTCCTGCTAGTGCTACAATTATCTTTTTTAATTCTAACAAATTCCCATTTTTTATTTTTTTATTATAATCTTTTGGTGTTAATTGAAAGGATATACTTATGCCATATGGTTTTATTTCTATTTTTTTTGGTTTCATTCCAAGTAATATTCCTGATAGAAGATGTCCTAATTCATGTATAAATGCAAATATCATTATTATGGCATATAATTCTATTTGATTTGTTATTAAAAATATTGCTATAAAAATAAATATTTTTAAATCTATTTTAAATCTCATAAAACTCTCCTTTTGAAAAAATTTGTGGAATAGGGAAAATGGGGACGGGGCTGTAGGGATTTTGGGGACGGGGTTGTAGGGATTTTAGGGACGGGGGTTTTTTTCCCTATTTTTAGTTTAAGACTTGATAATTACGATATTAATTAAAAATAGGGAAAAAAACCCCCGTCCCTAAAATCCCTACAACCCCGTCCCCATTTTCCCTATTCCACAAATTTTCTTATAATTCCAATATTTTCTGTGGGTCTACTGTTCTTTCTGATATTCTTATTTCAAAATGCAAGTGTGGTCCTGTTGAATTTCCTGTTGATCCAACTTCTGCAATTTCTTGCCCTTGTGTTACCATATCTCCTTGTTTAACATATAAGGCATTACAATGTGCATATATTATACTTACTTCTCCTATTTGTATTTTTAAGTGTTTTCCGATAATCTCCTTCTTCTGAGGCTAATACAACTTCTCCATTTGTTGCTGATTTTATTTTTGTTCCTGTGCTTGCTGCTATATCTGTTCCTGTATGATTTTTTGGAACTGTAGATGTTGTTGGTTCTCTTTGTCCATATACTGAACTTATAGTCCCTTCTATTGGTTTTATAAATGTTGTTGTATTTTTTACATTTATTATGTCTTGTTCTTCTTGAGATATTTGCTGATTTTCTGTATTTTGATTAGTTTCTTCCTTATTTACTTGTTCTTGATTTGTTTCTCCTTCTGCTCCTCCTATTCCGTTTTGTGTATTACTTTCTTGCGTCTCGACTGGTTGTTCTTCTTTGTTTTCTTCTTCTTTATTTTGATTTAAATTGAATAAACTATTTATTTGATTTTTTGCATTATTGTATATTTCTCCAAAGTTTGTATCATATGATAAAATTTCTTTTACTTTATTTATAAAATCTTCTGAAAATATGTAATTACTATTTTGCACTACATATACTGATGAATAAATTAAAACACATACTATTATTTGTATTATCATTTTTTTTAATAATTTTATATCTTTTTTATTATTTTCTTGCCTTATATTTACAGGTTCCTGTAATCCCTGTCTTCTTGCATATATTTGTTCAGCTCGTCTTATTTTTTCTTCTACTGTTAAAGTTCTTTCCATAAAAACACCTCTTCCTTAGTTCTTTCTAAACTATATGTTCGGAAGAGGTATTTTATTCCTATTTTATTAATAGTATCATTGCTTGTAAAAATATTATGATACTTGATATATATGCATAATTTTTTAGTCTATTATATTTTCTTGTATTTTCTTTTGATTTCAATTTTTTATTGTTTCTGTTTTCTAATTTTGCTATATAACTTGATACTAACATTTCTGCTTCTCTTAAGATATATTTATTGTCTTTTTTTTGCTCATTTATTTTTTGATTTTTTATTTCCTTTTTTTCTAATTTATCTATTTTTTCTAATTTTTTTGCATTTTTATTTGTTTTTAATACTATTATTGCTTCTTCTACTAAATTCGATGGTAAATTTCTTAATATTACCATATTTTTTAAATTACTACTTTCCATTAGAACCTCCTTAAAATATGTATTTGTAATAGTTTTTACAGAAATTCTAATGTTATTCAATTATTTATATTTTATTTTCTTCTATCAACTGCATAACTGCTTCCCATTACTGATTTAGCCGCGTGTTTAACTTGTGCTCCTATTTCTCCAATTTCTAGTATATTGTGAAAACGATTTGCGTCTGCAACAACTACGCCAATCGAAAGTGATGTTAGCGGAAATTGTTCTATTACTCCTTTTCTGTTTGGAACTTCTATATATCCTCTTTCTAAATCTTCATCAGTAAAATATTTTGTAACATTTGCATCGAATCTTGCTAATATATTTTGACATAATTTTTCACAATTTAATCCACCTATTATTGCTACAAAATCATCTCCACCTATATGTCCTATAAAAGCATCTTGTAATTGACTATTATGAATCTCTTTTACAATTACTTCTGCTGTGAATTCTATTATCTGATCTCCTTTTAAAAATCCATATACATCATTATATGCTTTAAAATTATCTAAATCTAGATATAGCACACAAAAAGCTTCTTTCTTTGATAGTCTCTTTTTTAATTCTGCATGAATTTGTACGTTTCCTGGTAAACCTGTAAGTGGACTTATTCTTCTATTTATTGCCAATAACCTATTTAAATTTTTTACTGTATAATACAGATATTCCTCATCAACAGGTTTCTTTATATAATATTCTATAGATTCTTGCAATATTTTCATTCTATGTTGTTTGCTACCATTAGATGATACTACTATTACTGGTGTTATTGTGTTATCTTCGTCTTTTCTTATTTTCCTACATAAATCTATTACATCTCTATCTATTGCATCTTCATTTATTATTATTAATGCTGGTATATTTTTTAACGCTATATCTATTTGGTCTGATTTTACACTTATGAATTTGTATTCTGGGTCATTTTTAAATAATTCTCTAAATATTACTATTGATGAATCATCATCATCTATTATATATATTTCTTGTATCACTTTTTCCCCTCCATGTAAAATATATTATATACAAAAAAGTTTATTATTTGCAATCTTTTTTTCCTTTTTTTCTAAATTCTATTTTTTTATTTAACACTTCTGTAATTTCTTTAGTATTAATTGCTGGGAATGCTTTTTTTAATCTGTATACGTTTTTATATAATCTTAATACTGTTCTATTTCTTTTCTTTTTAAGCTCATCAATAATTTTTTGTATATTTTCATTATATTTTATTTTCTCTGTTTCTTTAGCCATAGCTGATATATCTTTTATTTTTTCTTTTATTTCCTTGTTTAATGTTTCTATTTTTTCTAATGTTGCTTTTATATTTTTAAATTTAACTATTGTTGATATCGTATCTACTATGAATATTAACATGCCAATTCCTACGATATATGCTAACATATTAATATCTATTTTGTCTATTAGAGCTTGTACAAATGGATGTATAAATTTAACAAATATTACTCCTAAAAATCCCCAATATATTGAATTTGTTAAACAAATTCTTCCTTGAAAATTGAATTTATGGTCTGAGTAATCCCAATATTTTGTTTTAAATATTTTTTCTAATAAATATCCTACTATATATTCCCATATCGTTAATACTGACATTGATATTAAAAATAGTACTATCATATTGCTTTTAAAACTATTTAATATTAATATCATTATTATTGCCCCAATTCCATATATTGGGCAAAATGGTCCTTTTAAAAATCCTGTATTTATTAATTTTTTTTCACAAATAGATCTGAATATTGATTCCATTATCCATCCTAAAAATGAATATATTATAAAATAAGTGAATATGTTTAATACATTTAATTCCATAGAATCCCCTTACAAAAACCTCCTGTATGATAGGAGGTTTTTTCTTTATTTTGTAATTTTTACTTTTCTATTTTCTGTTACTCCACTTGTATTATATACAGTTACATTTAATTTATTCTCTCCTTCTTCTAATGGATAGCTAAATTCATGTTCTGTTTTTCCATCTAGCATAACTCTGTATTTTTTAGTCTCATTAATTATAAATTCTACTTTTTCTAATCCTTGTTCATCAGACATTGTTACGACAAAGTTATTACCTGATGCATCTGGAGCCACTTCTAATTTTGGCTTTGTTACTCCTTGAATTTCTATTTCTTTTGTTTCTGTATTATTATTTATATCTACTACTATTACTGTTAATGTGTGTGTACCTTTTATTGCTTCTATTTCTTGTTCTGTTTCATTACTATTTATATCTATTCTTGTTTCGTCCTCTTCATCCCATCTGTATGTTAAATATGAAAGTTCTGATTTTCCTTGTGCTGATATTATAATGTTATTTCCCTCTTCTTGTTTTCTAACATCAAGAGTTATATCTCCTTCTCTTGTATATGTATTTTCAAATTTTATTTCTTGTCCATTTAAATCCTGTGCATATACTTTTAATGTGTTCGTTCCTGTTGGTATTTCTATTTCTTGTTCTATATTCTTCTTTCCACTAACATTTAAACTTATTACTTCATCATCTTTCCAACTATATGTAACTTTTGATAATGTCTTATCATGTATGACTTTTAATACTATTTTATCTTCTGCTGTTTGTGATACATTTATTGTTGGCTTAGTTATAGTTTGACTTTCTTGATAGTTCTGATACATTGAATATGACGCTGTACCTATAATGAATATTCCAAATATTAAAATAGCTATTGAAAAGAATTTTGCTACACTTGAAATTTCTGCTGGTCCCTTTCTTTTCTTTTTTTCTTTTATGTTCTCTGTACTTAAGATTTGATTCATTTTTTCACCTCTTTTGTTTTGAAAATTATATCATATGGTTTTTTAATTGTAAATGTTTTAATAAAAAAAAGATAATGTATAATTATTTATACGTTATCTTTTTGTATTTATTTATTAATTTTGAGTATATGGTAATAATGCAATATGTCTTGCTCTTTTTACTGCTGTTGTAATGTCTCTTTGATGTTTACTACAAGCTCCTGTTGTTCTTCTTGGTAATATTTTTCCTTTATCATTTATGAATTTTCTTAATTGTTCAGGATTTTTATAATCTAAAACAAAGTTTTTATCGCTACATAATAAACATACCTTTTTTCTTTGTTTTCTAAATCTTGGATTGTAGTCATCATCATAATTTTTATTATTTTTTCTTTGTTTTTTGTCAGCCATTTTTTCTTCCTCCCTCTTGATTAAAATGGTAAGTCATCATTAGAAGACATTTCAAAATCTGATCCCATACTTCCTGGTGCTGTATTTCCAAATGTGTTTTCAAAAGAATTTGCATTTCCAGCTTCTCCATCTCTTTTGCTATCTGCAAAGTATGCTTCTTCTGCAATAACTTCTGTTACATAATGTTTAACACCTTGATCATCATCCCATGTTCTTGTTTGAATTCTTCCTATGATTCCTACTTGTTGACCTTTCTTAAAGTATTTGCTACAAAATTCTCCTGTTTTGCTCCAAGCTACAATATTTATAAAATCTGCTTGTCTTTCTTCTCCTTGTCTTACAAATCTTCTATTTACAGCTAATGTAAAAGAAGATACTAATGTGTTACTTGTTTGTGTATATCTTGTTTCTGGATCTCTTGTTAATCTTCCCATTAATACTACTTTGTTCATTTCTTATCACCTTTCTTTACTTTAAATAAAGGCCCCTTCTTTATTTAATTTTTTATTAGTCTTCTTTTCTAACAACGATGAATTTTATTATTTCATCTGTTATTCTGTAAACTCTTTCAAGTTCTGCTATAGAATCTGGTTTTGCTTCAAAATTAAATAATACATATGTACCTTCTTTGAATTTTTTAACTTCATATGCTAATTTTCTTTTTCCCATTTGTTCAACAGATTCTACTTTTCCGTTTTCATTTATTAATCCTGTAAATTTTTCTTCTAAAGCTTTTAAACCTGCTTCATCTACATTTGGATTAACAATGATAATACTTTCGTATTTATTCATTATTTTCACCTCCCTTTGGATTTATAACCTACATTTTTCATGTAAGTAGAGATTGTTTTTAGAAATAATGTTTTATATTTATTTCTAGAACATTGCTATTTTACCATATTTATTCTTATTTTGCAAGTGTTTTTTATTTTTTTCACTCTTCCACTTAATTTTACGTGCTCTTACATTTGAAAGTTACTTTTTCTTTTAGAAGTTACTTTCGCAACTTACTTCCCCTTAATTTTCATTTTTTATTAATTTTGTGCATTTTTCCAAAATGATATAGATTTTTTGTCATTTTTGGACGCGTCCCCAAAATGACAATTTTCACTTTTTTTCTGTAATTCTATTATTGGAATAGGTAATATTGAAATTGCTAATGTTATTATCCATTGTGTTTGGTTTAATGGTACTAATTTGAATATTTCTGCTAATTGTGGAATTATAACTACTATTAATTGTACTACAATTCCTAATAAGAAACTTCCTATTAAAAATTTGTTTTCAAATATATTTGTTTTGAATATAGATTTTTCACTTTTTATGTTAAAACTGTGGATAAGTTCTAATAATCCTATTGATACAAATGCCATTGTTCTTGCTACTTCTAGTCCATAATATTTATTTCCTATGCTGAATGCTATTAATGTTAACATTCCTATCATTATTCCTTCTGTTACTATTTTTCCCCATAGTCCATCTGCAAATATTCCTTTTTTTGAATTTATCGGCTTTCTGTCCATTATTCCTTTTTCTGGTGGTTCTAACCCTAATGCTATTGCTGGTAATGAGTCAGTTACCAAATTTACCCATAATAGTTGTATTGCAAGTAGTGGAGATTTAAAACCTAATATTAGGCCCATAAATATTGTTACAATTTCCCCTATATTTGTTGCAATTAAAAAGTGAATTGCTTTTTTTATGTTGTCATATATATTTCTTCCTTGTTTTACTGCCTCTACAATTGTTACAAAATTGTCATCTGTTAATATCATATCTGATGCATTTTTAGCAACATCTGTACCGTTTTTTCCCATTGCTATACCTATATCAGCATTTTTTAACGCTGGGCTATCATTTACTCCATCACCTGTCATTGCTACAACTGCACCTGTTTTTTGCCATGCTTTTACAATTCTTACTTTATGTTCTGGTGTAACTCTTGCAAAAACTGAATATTTTTCTATATTTTTTTCTAATTCATTTTGTGGTATATTATCTAATTCTTGTCCTGTGATTGCTTTGTCATTTGGTCCTAGTATATTTAGTTCTTTTGCTATTGCTTTTGCTGTTAATATATGATCTCCTGTAATCATAACCGTTTTTATTCCTGCTTTTTTACATGTTTTTACAGCCTCTTTTACTCCTTCTCTAGGTGGGTCTATCATTCCTATCAAACCTACAAATGTTAAATTATTTTCTATTATATTACTATCTATTTTTTCTGGTAGATTATCTATATCTTTATATGCCACTGCTATTACTCTTAGGGCTTTATTTGCCATATTTAAATTATCATTTTGAACTTTATTTTTATCTATTTTTATACATTTATTTACTAATATATCTGGTGCTCCTTTGGTTATAACTCTATATCTATTTCCTATTTTATGAATTGTTGTCATCATTTTTCTATTAGAGTCAAATGGTATTTCACTTACTCTTGGCATTATATTATATAAGTCTTTTTTATTTTTTCCATTCTCTATAGATTTGTTTACAATCGCAACCTCTGTTGGCTCTCCTTGTACCTCTACTTTTCCGTCTTTATATGTAATCTCACAATCTGTACACATAGTACCTAATTCTATCGTTAAATCTGGATTTTCTGATTTTATTTCTACAACTTTCATTTTGTTTTGAGTCAGAGTTCCTGTTTTATCTGAACATATTACATTACTACTTCCTAGAGTCTCTACTGCTGGTAATTTTCTTATAATGCTATTTTTCTTTGCCATTTTAGTAACTCCAATTGATAATACAATTGTTACTATTGCTGGCAATCCTTCTGGTATTGCTGCTACTGCTAAACCTACAGACGTCATAAACATTTCCATTGGTTCTATCTTTTTTACTATTCCTATTATAAATATTATTAGACAAATAAATAAGCATACTAATCCTAATATTTTTCCTACTTGATTTAACTTTTTCTGTATTGGAGTCTCTGGTGATTCATCATTTATCATCATATTTGCAATTTGTCCAACTTTTGTGTTCATTCCAGTTTCTGTTATAACAACTTTTGCATGTCCATTTACAACAATTCCTGTCATAAATGCCATATTAACCATAT